>CAZDYN010000247.1:0-3813 GCA_964509635.1 uncultured Nitrosomonas sp.
GGATCGGTGGCAACGATTTTCAGGATTTGCCCGCTGCTCATCCGGGCCAGTGATTGCTTGGTGCGTAAAATAGGCAACGGGCACACCAGGCCGCGTGTATCCAGTTCTTGGTCTATTGCTTGCATTTTCCGGTCATGTAAGTTTGTATTAATGCGTAAAAAATCAGGCGCGTTGTATCAATTTTAGAGATTATTTTTCCCGTTTCAAGAAGCGTTCGAGGATTTGCTGGAGCTGATCGGGGTCAAATGGCTTGGGCAGGAAAGCGTTGATTCCCGTTTTGATGAATGCCTGTTCATCTTGTTCCATGATGTGGGCGTTCAGCGCGACGATGGGAATGTCCGTCAGTTGCAGGTCATGACGGATATGCCGGGCCGCCTCCAGTCCATCCATTTGCGGCATCTGTATATCCATAAAAATCAAATCGAACGGAAGCTGCGCCGTCTTGAGCAAATCCAGGCATTCCGCGCCGTTGCCTGCGAGACTCACCGCGATGCCTGAATTGCTTAATAATTCGGTTATCAGTGTTTGATTGAATTCATTATCTTCGGCAACCAGAACGCGCGCGCCGGTGAATTGCCCGGTCGCCTTGCTGATCGGCTGTTTTTGTCCGGTTCCGCCCGCTTTTGCTGCATTGAACAGCGCGGCTACTGTATCAAACAAACCCGGCGGCGTAAAAGGCCTGATCAGGATGCCGGTGATTCTTTCAGTCGCAATTTCCTGTGAGAATTGAGGGTCCATATTGCCGGTGATCAGGATGATTCTGAGCGGGTGCGCGGCAGGCAGCGCAGCGTCAATCGCATGGATCGTTTCACGATAGCTTGTGTCAGGCGCGCGCGCGCTCAGCAGCAATAAATCATACGGCAGGGCGCCGGGACCGGCCAGTTTCTGAACGGCCGCGGCGCCGTTCGCCACAGTGCTCGCGTCCCAGCCCAGTGATTGAACGGTTTCAGCGATTGCCGCCCGTGTTGCCGCATGACTGTCGATGATCATGACTTTGAGCGATTGCAGATCAGCGGGGATCGGCACCCAGGGGTCTGCCTGAGGGTTTATCCGGTGCAGTTTGACGGTGCAATGGAACCGGCTGCCCTTGCCGTACTCACTGGTTGCCACGATATTGCCGCCCATCTGCTGCGCCAGCCGGTGTGAGATGGATAGGCCCAGACCGGTGCCGCCAAAGCGCCGCGTAATGGAACTGTCGGCTTGCGAGAAAGCCTGGAAAAGGCTTTCCATTTGCTCGCCGGTCATGCCGATGCCGCTGTCGGTTACGCTGAAAGCCAGTGTCACGGTTCCGGATACTTCGGTGTGATCGAGCGCGAGGCGGATAATCACTTCGCCCCGGCCGGTGAATTTGATCGCATTGTTGGTCAGGTTGACGAATATCTGACTCAGTCTCAACGGATCGCCGGTGAAATGCCTGGGCACATCGGGTTCGACATGAAAAAGCACATCGATAGCTTTGTCTTTTGCGGCTATGGAAGCAATGGCCGAGAGATTTTCCAGAATCGTATTCAAATCGAACGGTATATTATCCAATTCGATTTTGTTGGCCTCAATTTTGGAATAATCGAGTATGTCGTTGATGACACCCAGCAGGATATGCGACGATCCTTCAATATTGCGCAGATACATGCTTTGACGTGAATCGAGAGGCGTTTTGCTCAATAAATAGGCCATGCCCAGCACTGCATTCATGGGGGTACGGATTTCATGCGACATCATGGCGAGAAAACGGGTTTTGGCGACGCTGGCGGCTTCCGCTTGCCGGCGTGCTTCCACCAGCATCGCTTCGCGTTCTTTCCGCCCGGTAATGTCCTGATGGGTGCCAAACATCATCAGCGGCTTGCCATCCGCAGTCCAGCTCAATACCTTGCCGCGATCCAGCACCCAGATCCAATGTCCTGCCCTGTGCTGCATGCGGGCTTCACATTCGTAATAGGGGATTTTCCCGGCGAAGTGATCCTGCAGCAGTTGTCCGGATTGCTTCAAGTCGCCGGGGTGGGCAAATTTGAGCCATGTTTCGATCGATACCGGGGAAAGTTCATCCAGGGTGTAACCGATGATTTCCGCCCAGCGTTGATTGAAAATAACTTCACCGGTCTGCACATTCCATTCCCAGGTGCCGATATTTGTCCCTTCGATGGTATTGGACAAGCGCAGACGTTGATATTCCAGTTCCCTGTCGTGCAGTTTTCTGCCGGTGATGTCGCGTGACGATGCATAAATAAAGCGCTTTCCTGAAACCTCTATCCCTTTTGCATTGATTTCGACATCCAATATCGTGCCATCCTTGCGCCGGTGGAGCGTTTCAAAAACGCGTTGCGATGCCATTATTTCCTGCAATGCGCCGGTCAGTTTTTCCTTGGGGAATTGGATATCCCAGTCCGTTACATTTAACCGGGCGGTTTCTTCATGGGTGTAACCGAGCATTTTTGCGAATGAACGGCTGAACTGCACAATATGGCCATTTTCGTCCAGGATATGGATGCCATCGCTGGCCAGATCCAGCAGGGCTTGAAATTTCAGCGAGGTGTTTTTCAGTTCCGAAATGTCCGTGGCGTAGCCGTTCCATAGGATGCTTCCGTCACTCTGTTTTCCGGGTTTGGATTGTGCGTGTATCCACCGGACTTCTTTTTGCGCGGTAATAATCCGGAACTCGGCGTACCAATCCTGCAAAGTATTTGCCGATTTTTGAATGGACGAACGCACAGGGTCAAAATCCTCGGAGTGAATAATGGAAAAAATCGCCGAGGCATCATCGATCACCGTTTCGGGGCGTATGCCCAGAACCCCGGCCATGCCTTTGCTGGCATAGGGAACGCAGCTTCTGCCATCGGGGAAAAGCTGAAACTGGTAAATAAAACCGGGAATGCTGTTCGACAAGTCTTCGAGAAATTTGTGATTCTTGATGAGCTGATTTTCCAGATTTTTGCGCAGGGTGATATCAACCAGCGTAACCAAATGAGTCTTCGCGGCAGGCGATGGCGTTTCAATCAATGAAGCAGTTGCAATGACGCTGCGCATGGAGCCGTCCTTGCAATGAATAATGGCATCAAGCGGCTCAAAATCGGTATTTTCCGTTTCCGCTTTTTTCAGGTTGTTTATCCATGTTTCTATGACCCGCTGGCGATAGGCGCTATCCGGATACGCTTTCGGCCACCAATCGGCCAGTGTTGGAATATCCTCCAGGGTATAGCCGAATGATTGAATAAATGCTTTGTTTAGAAAGATGATATTTTGATTCTCATCGTTGATTGCCTTGGGTATCGGGGATGAGTCGATAATCGAGTAAAGTCTGGTCTCGTTTTCCCGCAATTCCGTCTCTACCTGGTTGCGTTCGGCGAATAGCACGCTGACAAATTGCGCCGTGAGCGAAATACCCACCAGGATAAAGATATTCATGTCAAAGATTTGCGGCTGCCCGTTTGCGACAAAAGGACCGAATCCGCGCGCTGTTTCAAACAAAGCGAGCATGGTGATTGCGCTGCAAACAAGCGATACCATGGCCAAGCCGGTTTTTATCGCGATCCAGAGCAAAAGCGGCACATAGATGACCAATGCAATGGCAATGCCGTTCAAGGCGGTATTGCCAAAAACCAGCCAGGTTGCCGGTAATATCAGGATAACCGGGAGGATTGCGCTAAAAATGGATGAGCGGATAGCGTTAAGCTGACCGGGTGAAGAAAATATAATCAGTAAAAAGGGGGTTATCAGAAATTGACCCAGGCAGTTTCCAAACCACCAGTACACCCAAGCCTGCAAGTAGTTCTGCGATTCCTGAATGACATTAAAGAATACCAGCGCCGCTGTTCCGAG
>CAZDYN010000248.1:0-3807 GCA_964509635.1 uncultured Nitrosomonas sp.
GTCGGTCTCCAAAACCGAAGGTTGGGGGTTCGATGCCCTCCTGGCCTGCCATATAAGTAAAACGATAGATAATCTAAGTAAGTGTGGGTCGAATTATTATAGATAAAGTCTGGCAAAAGGATCGAGTTAAGCAGGCTTCATTTGAAGTAAAATTATCTGAAACTGTTCTATCATAATGAAACGCTATAATTATCAGATATAAAGGATTCAGTAGAAGTGAATAAATTAAAAATTGGACTTGTATTTTTATTTATTGTGACGGGAGTTGCGGGATTTATTTTGTTAAGTGAAAGCGCCATGGTTGTGCGCGTGCTATCTATACTGATTGGATTTTTGTTGGCAGCTTTTACTGCAAAATTTACAACCCAGGGTCAAGAATTTTTCATATTTTGCAGTGAGTCCTCTGAAGAAACAAAAAAAGTGGTTTGGCCGAATCGAAAGGAGACACTTCAAACTTCTGGGATAGTGTTTGTTTTTGTTATTGCTATGGCCTTGTTTTTGTGGCTGATTGATGCCGGGTTGATGTCGATTGTGAAAATTATGATGAATCAAGATGCGTGATCCTATCTCTCAGAGGAAAGAATGAGTAAGAAATGGTATGTGGTTCACGCTTATTCGGGCTATGAGAAAAGTGTGCAGCGTGCGCTAAAGGAACGTATTGAGCGAGCCGGTATGCAGGATAAATTTGGTCAGATCTTGGTGCCAGTGGAAGAAGTGATCGAAATGAAGGGCGGTCAGAAAAATATCAGCGAGCGGAAATTCTTTCCTGGATACGTTCTGGTAGAAATGGAGATGCTGGATGATACATGGCATCTGGTCAAGAATACAGATAAAGTAACAGGGTTTGTTGGTGGTTCGGTAATGAAACCTACCCCGATAAGTCAGAAGGAAGTTGATAATATACTGCATCAAATCCAGGAAGGCGTAGAAAAACCGAAACCCAAAATTTTGTTCGAAATAGGTGAGGCTGTGCGCGTTAAAGAAGGGCCCTTCACCGATTTTCATGGTAATGTGGAAGATGTTAACTACGATAAAAGTAAGCTCAGAGTTTCAGTGTCAATATTTGGCCGGCCAACACCAGTTGAATTGGATTTCAATCAAGTCGAAAAATCCTGATCGGATGTCTTTACTGTTTTGCCGGTAATCGGGATTGTCATCAGAACGGTAGTTTTTTAAATTTTAAATAAAAAAGGGGAGAATGAATAATCATTCGCTGGTACCCGTCAGGAGAAGATAGTGGCAAAGAAAATAATTGGCTATATTAAGTTACAAGTGCCGGCGGGTAAAGCTAATCCAAGTCCGCCAATTGGTCCTGCCTTGGGTCAACGTCAGTTAAATATCATGGAATTCTGTAAGGCATTTAATGCGGCTACACAGAAAATTGAACCCGGATTGCCAGTACCGGTCATTATTACTGCTTATGCTGACAAAAGTTTTACCTTTGTAATGAAAACGACACCAGCATCGGTTTTGATAAAAAAAGCGGCTGGTATCGGCAAAGGTAGCGCTAGGCCGCATTTGGATAAAGTCGGAAAGTTAAGTCGCAGTCAAGCGGAAGAAATAGCGAAGACAAAAATGCCGGATTTGACCGCCGCTGATCTGGATGCTGCCGTGCGAACAATTGCAGGCAGTGCAAGAAGCATGGGTATAGAGGTAGAGGGTATTTAATATGACACGTACATCAAAGCGCTATAAATCCTTGGCAGAAAAAGTTGATCGTAATAAAACATATCAGCTAGACGATGCATTGGGGCTTGTTAAAGAAGCGGCAACAGCTAAGTTTGATGAGTCTATCGATATAGCTGTTAATCTGGGTATTGATGCGAAGAAATCCGATCAAGCAGTACGCGGGTCGGTAGTTTTGCCGGCAGGAACAGGTAAAACAGTTCGAGTTGCGGTGTTCGCGCAAGGCGATAAAGCTAAGGAAGCTCAGGAAGCCGGTGCAGATATTGTGGGTTTCGAAGATTTGGCAGCTGAAATTAAAGCGGGAAATATCAATTTTGATGTTGCTATTGCGAGTCCCGATGCAATGCGTGTGGTTGGTCAATTAGGTCAGATTTTGGGGCCTCGCAGTTTAATGCCAAATCCGAAAGTTGGTACAGTGACTACGGATATTGCCGGAGCAGTGAGAAATGCGAAAGCCGGGCAAGTTCAATTTAGAGCTGATAAAACCGGCATTATTCACTGCACAATCGGGCGGGCATCATTTGGTGTGGACGCGTTGAAACAAAATTTGATGGCATTGATCGATGCACTCAATAAATCTAAGCCAGCTTCGTCAAAAGGTGTTTATCTGCGGAGATTATCTGTGTCAAGCACCATGGGCGTTGGTGTCAGAATAGACCAAACGAGTATAATGTAGCAATAAAAGAACTTTGGGCCACCGGATACAAATTGTATTGGAGTGGATTATCAAAGACCGCTGGGGCTTCAAAGACAAAGAATAAGTTATGTGTAAAGAAGTCTGTTCAATGATGCTTAAACATTTAATTAAAATGACTATTATGAAGAATAAAAGACTTCATTCTTGATTTTTATAGAATACCCAGCGTAGATGGTGAACCCAAAACAGGAGTTTATTATTTCCTGGTTTAAGGTCGCCAGTGTGTAGTATTTGGGGGTAGATGATTGATGTGCCAAGTACTATTTTTACTGATGGAGAGTGAACCTTGAGTCTTAATCTTGAAGAGAAAAAAGCTATAGTGGCGGAAGTGAGTGCTCAAGTAGCAAATGCTCAGGCTATTATCATTGCAGAGTATCGAGGGATGGAAGTTGATCAGTTGACACAACTAAGAGCGAAAACTCGTGAATCAGGAATTTATTTCCGTGTCATGAAAAATTCATTGGTTCGCCGTGCCGTTGCGGATACACCTTATGCGGAATTAGCCAAGCATATGGTTGGCCCGCTTGTCTATGGCATCGGAACTGATCCAGTAGCGGCAGCTAAAGTGCTACACGAATTTTCCAGAGATCATGAGAAGTTTGTAATTAAGGTTGGTGCAATGGGTGATCATGTGATGTCGCGCGAAGAGATTGCAGCACTCGCGACATTGCCGAGTCGTGATGAATTGTTATCTAAGCTGTTGGGAACAATGCAGGCGCCGATTGCCAAGTTTGTGCAAACGCTTAATGAAGTTCCTGCCAGATTTGTACGTGGTTTGGCCATGGTGCGTGATAGCAAATAAGTCTTCAAACTTCTATTGAATAATAGTTAAATACAGAAAATAACCAGGAGAAAATAATGGCGGTAACGAAAGAAGAAATATTGGATGCAGTTGCAAATATGACTGTGCTTGAACTGTCGCAATTGATTAAGGAAATGGAAGAAAAATTTGGTGTGTCTGCTGTAGCTACAGCCGCTGTAGCAGTTGCTGCACCAGGCGCCGGCAGTGCTCCCGCCGCAGCTGAGCAAACCGAGTTTACAGTGATTCTTTCATCAGCTGGAGAAAGTAAAGTTAATGTAATCAAAGTGGTGAGAGCAGTGACTGGATTAGGCCTGAAAGAAGCGAAAGACTTGGTTGACGGTGCGCCTAAACCAGTTAAAGAAGGCGTATCCAAAGAGGATGCTGCAGCGATTCAGAAACAACTGATTGAAGCAGGCGCTACTTGCGAAATTAAGTAAAAAAAATTATAAAATTTCAGGGCTGGCGAGCACACCATGGCTGCCAGCCTTTGGTATTTTGTCCATTTGATGTGTCATTGCGGGCAATTTAACAATTGATAGTTATTTGGTCTCAACCCTTCAATCCTCTGTCTTCTTCTCCCGGAGAAAACTCATGAGCTATTCGTTCACAGAGAAAAAACGTA
>CAZDYN010000249.1:0-3789 GCA_964509635.1 uncultured Nitrosomonas sp.
ATGCAATAGATTTCTCGCTCTTGCTCGAAATGACACTTGTTCAGAGCTTCCTTAAACAAGCTTCCAATGCGCTTTCTATGCAGCTCATTGATACCAGTATTCCTGCCGATGCCAATCTATACAAATGAAGGTAAACAGAAACTGAATAAATTCATAAATCCGTACTGAAAATTAAGGAAACGCTGATTAATTCATTTTTGTCATTCCGAATACAGTGAGGAATCTTTGCGAATCAACAATATAGATTTCTCGCCCTGCTCGAAATGACAATCATTCAGAGACTCCCTAAAACACCCTGGGGAATGTATGAGTCGCCATAAGATACATCGATCACATCACACTGGATGGTTACGCACCACCGTTCTTGGCGCCAATGATGGTATCCGTTTCAACAGCGAGTCATATTAACGGCGTAGCATCAGCTCAGGCAATATTGCACACCACGAGTTCGCAAAACAAAAAATATGCTTAATTCATCCGCAGTATTCTCAATTCGAGACCTGGCCCCATGTTTTCCCCCTACTTGCTGTAAATTACCGCAAATGGAAAACAGGTGAGGATATATCGCCGGAAACCTTTTTTGAATAGAGGCCAAACGCCGGGAAGTCCGGCGATCGTTTCATAAGCGCTTTCAAGCTCATTGATGAAATCAACCCCTAACCCTTTTGCCTGTGACTCATACCAGACGAACGATTCACGTATATCGCGTGCAACTTCAGGGTGAAAGTAAACGTTTGTCACAATTCACGTTTCAATGTCAGCTTGATTTCTTCCCAGCTAACCGGTTTCACCGTTCCGGATTCAAGTTGCGCGAACCGGCTTTCAGCAATTTGCAGCCAGGCATCGTCGACATTTTCCTCGTTGGCATCATCCAAGCTCGAAATCAGGCAATGCGCAAGCATCGCTTTTTCATGGGACGACAAGGTCTTGATATTTTCCAGAATCCGTTTCATTTTATCGGGCATGATAAATTCTCCGAAACCATATTAGCGTGCAGTTTATCATCGAATGATGTGTTTGAATTTTAGTCCCGGATGGCGCGAGCTTATCCAGGCTACTTGCTTGCTCATTCACCTAAAGTGTTCTCATTTGCTTGGCGAGCGACACCGTCCAAGCCAGGATAAATGCTTTCTGCATTTATACCTAAGGCGTCAAGATCGACCAGAAGTTTAATTGTGTATTTTTTCGGAATAATCCAGCTACGCAGGAATTTTGATTTAAATCGTTGAGTTGGATTTGGGTGAATCGTAAAAATACCGCGCTGCGATGTAATTCGATGAGATACATGAATAGGTTCGTGAAGCACAACTTTACCGAAACCAAATGGATTTTCAATGTCATCAATGTAATCAAATTCGTTTGTTTGTAGTGCATAAAGGACTCTATCTTGATCAAGATAGCAATTAGAAACCGCGAAATAGAGTGCGACAAGAGGATTCTCGGTCCAATCTAATAACCTAGTGGCCAATCCGTGATGTTGAGCAAGAGCTAGCCATTGCATTTCTGTTCTTGGTCGAGTGACAAGATAGGGAACACTTTTGCGCTTGAAAGTATTAAGGAGCGTGCTTTCAGCATCAGGCCAATTCAGAAATTCTTCAAAACTGTATCTTCCCAGCTTAGGTTTCAATGTATATTCGGTGCTATCTTCACCTCGATAGATAAATAATCCCTCGGAGCTGTCATCTAAAACTTGTAAGATATCAGCGATACAACTAATTCTGTTCAATGATTTTTTATCACTCATAACTTTGGACATTTGTATTCTCTTCCATCAACAACCGCAACGCCTCCCGGTACTTCTCCACTGTCATCCGCAAAATATCTTCCGGTAATTCAGGTGCTGGCGCTTGCTTGTTCCAGTCCTGTGTTTCCAGCCAGTCGCGCACGAATTGCTTATCGAAGCTGGGCGGGTTTTGCCCGGCCTGATAGCGGTCGGCGGGCCAGAAACGGGAGGAATCGGGTGTCAGCACTTCGTCGATCAGGTACAGTTCGCCTTGTTCATCAAGACCAAATTCAAATTTGGTATCGGCGATGATGATACCGCGTTGCGCGGCATAATCGGCGGCCTCCGAATAAAGCTGGATGGCTTTGGCGCTGACTTTGGCGGTCAATTCTTGGCCTAACAGTTTTTCCACTTCGGCGACGGCGATGTTTTCATCGTGCGCACCGGCAGCGGCTTTGGTCGATGGGGTGAAAATCGCACCATTGGGGAGCTTGCCGGCGAGTTTCAATCCGGGCGGCAGGGCAATGCCGCAGATCGCGCCGGTTTGCTGGTAATCCTTCCAGCCGGAACCGGCCACGTAGCCGCGCACGATGGCTTCGACCGGCAGCGGTTTCAAACGGCGGATTACGAAAGCGCGTCCTTCCACCTGTTCACGTTCGCTGGCGGTGACAACCGATTCCGGCGCGATGCCGGTGAGGTGGTTCGGCAGGATATGCGCGAGTTTATCGAACCAGAATTGCGACAGCGCGGTGAGGATTTTTCCCTTGCCGGGCACGGCAGTCGGCAGGATCACATCGAACGCCGACAGGCGGTCGGTTTGCACGATCAGCAGCTTGTCATCATTGACGGCGTAAATATCGCGGACTTTGCCGCGATGTAAGAACGGCAGGCTTTTGATCGTGGTTTCAAACAGTGCGGTGGTTTCGGTCATGGTTTCGGTTCAGTTTGATTCGAGTCGTTTTTTGATTTGCAGCGCTTCACTCAACGCGGTGGCGGTATCGGTGCCAAGTACAGTGTAATGCCCCATCTTGCGCCCCGGGCGCGCTTCGGTTTTGCCGTATAAGTGCAATTTTGCCGCTGGGTGCTGCAACACCTGATTCCAGCCGGGTTCGCCGTTGTGCCACAAGTCTCCCAGCAGATTGACCATCACGGCGGCGCTGTGTTGCGTGGCCGCGCCCAGCGGCAGGCCGCACAGCGTGCGCACTTGCTGTTCGAATTGCGAAGTGACGCAGGCGTCGATGGAATAATGCCCGCTGTTGTGCGGACGCGGTGCAATCTCGTTGACCAGCAGGGCATCGTCGTGCAACACGAAAAATTCGACGCACAACACGCCTTGGTAATTCAGTTTTTTAACAATCTGACAGGCAATATCCTGCGCTTGCCGCGCTAATTGCTGCGGGATTCTGGCCGGCACGATGCTGATATCGAGAATGCCGTTAACATGCTGATTCTCGGATACCGGAAAAGTTTGCATTTCACCATCGCTGCCGCGCGCCACCACAACGGATATCTCGCTTTTAAGCGGCATGAATTTTTCCAGCACGCAGACCGGGTGGTTCAATAGCGCGTAAGCGGCCAGTAATTCCGTTTCATCCGCGACGGATTTCTGCCCCTTGCCATCGTAACCAAACTGGCTGACTTTCAGAATACCGGGAAGCAAGTCCGCGGCATCCTGAGTTGCAAAGTCATCCTGCTGCTGTATGACCGCAATCGGTGCGATTTCAAAACCATGGGTACCCAGAAATTGTTTTTCGGCAATCCTGTTTTGTGCGATCGAAACGCTGTACGCATCCGGGCTGACAACGCAATATCTGGCCAGCTTCCGCAGCGAATTCGCGGGGATATTTTCAAATTCGGTGGTGATGGCCGCGCATTGGCTGCCGAGTTTATCCAGCGCTGTTTGATCCGCATAACCGGCACAGATGAAATCGTCCGCCACCCGTCCGGCCGGGCTATCGGGTGCAGGGTCCAGTACCGTAACCCGGTACCCCATTTGCTGTGCCGCCTGAACAAACATGCGTCCGAGCTGCCCGCCTCCGAGAACACCCAGCATGGCTCCAGGCATA
>CAZDYN010000250.1:0-3776 GCA_964509635.1 uncultured Nitrosomonas sp.
GACATAGCAGTCAGGAAATTGCCAAGTTACTTTGCCGCAGCATAAAAACAATCGAAACGCATCGCTTTAATATTAGAGTCAAATTAAACTTGAAAGATGGCGCTGATCTAATACGCTATGCCACACGCTGGATCTCAGAAGAACATTAAGAAAAACACGGCGGTAATTTGTGATTCTTTTATTATTGAACCATTATCTAATGGTTTTCCTTAGTAGAAAACCATGGTTTCTCTCATGTACATGAAAACAGCCATTCCGGTAACATGCGTATCGGAATTAATCTATTTAGGGTTATCATTACCGTGATCAAGAAACCGGGGAAATATCTTGCCAGTACTTGCGATATTTTCTCGGGCAGCTTCTTGTACTCCTCGCATACCTTTCTGAAGGTGAATCCAACGGGAAGGTTTTCAGAGACACCTTAAGACTTTTCAAGATCCTGCAGCTTCAGCAGAATGTCATAATAAAACATTATATTCAAACAGTTATTAATTTGTGAACAAATCCTTACTGTCATTTAGAGATGAAATATCCCAATTGGTTGTTATTTGTCATAGCAGGCAGTACGATTCTTTTCGCTTCTTATTCAATTACGCTTCATGCGAACACTTTAAAGCAGTTCAGCAAAGACCATAGAATAGAATTCGGCGGCTGGATTAATGGCGGTGCAACCTTTAATCCCAGTCAAACTAACGGATTTAACGGTCCGGTTGTATTTGCCGATCAGGCTAACCGTTTTCAGCTCAATCAATTTAACTTGTTTTTACAACGCCCGGTCATATCCGAAACAAAGAAATGGGACTTTGGCGGGCGCTTCGATTTTCTATTTGGAACGGATGCTATTTTTACACAAGCATTTGGTGTCCCAACTTACGATGTCAATTCCGGCGAACCGCTCAACAGGAATAACTGGGATCTCAATCTCTGCTGCTCTTCCTCGCGTACCTATGGCATAGCGCTTCCACAAGCCTATCTGGAAGCGCATGCGCCAATTGGCCAAAATGGCATTAATTTCAAACTAGGGCATTTTTATTCTCCAACGGGCTTTGAAACAATTCCGGCACCGGATAACTTTTTCTATAGCCGATCATATACTTTTAACGCTGGCGAGCCTTTTACTCATACCGGTCTGCAAGCAAATTATACAATTAACAATAACTGGTCCATTATTGGCAGTGCCGTAACCGGCAGTGCTACGGGGGGCTGGGATGGGGGATGGGACAGGCAGCTAGGTAACTGGAGCGGTGTTGGCGGTATTACTTGGAACAGCGATAACCACGCAACTTCACTTAATATCACGGGTACTTATGGAGAAGCCTCCACGCGCAGCAACGAATCATGGGGAATGTTCAGTATCGTGCTGCAACACAGGATTAATCCTAAAACCTTATTGGTCCTTCATCATACACACGGCTTCGCCGGTGGCGTTTTATTGAATAATTTAAAGTATGCCAACGTTATTAAAGACGCCGAATGGATGGGACTCGTCACACATCTATATTATGATCTTACCGATCATGTATCGATAGGATTGCGGGGAGAATGGTTTCGCGACAGGGATGGTTTTCGCAATCCATCTCCTTTCCGGGTTGCAGCGGCAACCAATATTGTTAACGGTGCACCGGTCAGTTATGCCGGTAGTTTTAATAGCGTCACCATTACCCCGGCTGATTATTATGCTGCAACGATCGGGTTGAACTGGAAAGCAGCCAAAACATTGAAACTTCAATGGGATTCGCTCAAAAAGCTAAATATCCGGCCTAACATCCGGTATGACCGGGTAGATGCCTATCATGCAGCCGCCTATCGTCCGTTTGCCGGCAATAAGGATCAAATTTTATTTTCGCTTGATTTCCTGTTGCCATTCTGATGATTAAAGGCAATATGCTGAAATCGATAATCATTTTTAGCCATGTCTCAAAGTTCTTCATTGGAATGATCTGATTTTTCCGCTATAAGATTATGATCCGGATTGATCTCCACCTTATTTACCCGTTGATTTCTTTGCTCCAATGCCATTCTGGTATGCAATTCGACAAATCTCAAACTGTCTCGCAAAATTTTCTCATAAGCGCGAATATTCGCGGAGGTATGAGACTGAAGATCCTGACCTCGCCTGCCGTAATAATAAGGACGTGCCTCATAGTCTTGCAGTATCTTTCTGTTCTCCTGCAATCTTGCCTGAGCTTCTCTGGCTGCATTCTCGTAATGCTTTACCCAGTTCTCATGATCATTAGCTGCAATCCCCGCCGGAGCAGTCACCGGTGCGCTCATATGTGCGCAGGAGGCTAATAGGGTATATGCAAGCAACACTACAAAATATTTTATCGCTTTCATGATAAAGCCCTCCAATCCTCATTCAATGGCATCATATTAATTCGATCAATATCTTCTGTATATTGGGAAAACCATTGTTTTGCATTAATGGAAACCATTAACCATTTTGTATGTAATATTAAGATTAATAACTATTTTCTCTTGGAATATAGTGACTTATGCAAAGAACAAAGCAGGATAAATCGACGCTATAACATCGCGATTTCAAGAATATCTAATCAATCACAATAATCAGTTCTAACATAGCATTTGTCTTTCTTTCTCCGAATAAATAATTCCCCAATGCAATCCACTTTAAAATTCCCAAGATGGCTGTTACTGGTCATAACAAGTAATGCGCTTATTTTCTCAGTATATTCTGGCGGCCTTCATGCCAATAACCTGAAAAAATTATTGAACGATAGTAAATTAGAGTTAGGCGGTTGGATTAATGGCGGAGCCACTTTAAACCCCAGCCAATCCGGCGGGTTTAATGGTCCTGTGATCATGGCCGATCAAGCTAATCGCTTCCAGTTGAATCAATTTAATTTGTTTATACGGCGCCCGGTTGTATCGGAAGGCGGAAATTGGGATTTTGGCGGACGTTTCGATTTTATGTTCGGTACTGATGCTGTTTTTACGCAAGCATTTGGCGTGCCTACTTATGATGTAAATTCCGGAGAGCCTGTAAGGAGAAGTAATTGGGATCTGAATTTATGCTGTGCTTCTTCCCGAACCTATGGTATCGCGCTACCGCAAACCTACCTCGAAGCCTATGTCCCGGTTGGTAATGGACTCAATATTAAGTTAGGTCATTTTTATACACCTACGGGTTTTGAAACCGTAGCCGCACCCGAGAATTTTTTCTATACGCGCGGCTATACCTTGAATGTCGGTGAACCCTATACACATACCGGATTGCTGGCAAACTACCGCATTAACCGGAACTGGCTGATTCTGGGAGGTCCTGTTACCGGTAGTGCCACCGGTGGCTGGGATGGCGGCTGGGACAGAGAGCTGGGAAATTGGAGCGGGATCAGCGGTTTCACCTGGAGCAGCGATAATCAAGCCACTTCATTGCATCTTTCCGGCACTTATGGTGAAACTTCCACGCGTAGCAACGAGATCTGGGGGTTCTATAACATTGTGCTGCAACACAAGATTACACCTAGGACTTTGCTGGTTTTACACCATGTTTACGGTCATGCCGGCGGGGTTTTATTAAACAATCTGAAATACACCAATGCCATCAAAGATGCTGAGTGGTTTAGCGCTGTCGCACATTTATACTATGACATTAGCGATAACCTGTCAGTAGGTGTACGGGGAGAATGGTTCCGGGACGAAGATGGCTTTCGTAACCCCTCCCCTTTCCGCATCGCGGCCGCTACCAATATTGTAAACGGCTCGGCAGTCAGTTACGCCGGCAGTCTCAATAACGTCACCATCACCCCTGCGGA
>CAZDYN010000251.1:0-3767 GCA_964509635.1 uncultured Nitrosomonas sp.
ACAGCTATCGATCAATTGGTTAAAAATACCAAGGTGCAAATGGGTGCGCCAGAAAGTAATAATCAACTGAATTTACTCAACTAAATTGCCGGACACTAATGATGACATCCAATATTCCTTGATTCAGAAAATGGCATGGCCTGAGAGTCTGCCGGACTTAAGGTTAATCTGCTGCGCCAATGGAATAACGGTTCATATTTCCGCAATTTCTCGTTGCGCGGTCTCGTGATTACACCACAGAATCGGGAAAAACCTTACTCATTCTCTTATTTGGCTTGCTACGATTGCTTGAGTCCGGCAGGCTCCTGGCAGAGGGCATTATTTTTTAAAACCCAGGTATCAATCAGTTCGCGGAGACGGTCTGGATGTGTGGCTGGAAGCCAGTGTTCGGAGTCAATGGTGATGAATTCCACTTGTGGTAATGCTGTCAGTACAGCTTGTGTGCGCTCTGCATCGGTGATGCTATGCCCGCGTGATTGAATTACCAAACAAGGGCAATGCACAGCAGCAACTGGCAGGGGGCGCATCAGTTCGATGAGATTACTGATGTATTGAATTGCCGGTATTGTCTTGATGTCATTCCAAGGTGAACCATAGTCTGCCAATATTTCTTTTAACTGAGCACTGCTGTCAGCTTCATGAAGACGGCAATCCAGGGCTTGCAGATCCAGGGTTTCAAGCTGACGCCGATGGAAACCAAGACGATTGAACCATTGAATCACTCTCAAAGCAAGACGCAGCACCGGCAGGAACAGACGCAGCCTGGCCAGGATACCGGTTACCGCCTCACGCGCCATGGGTTCGATGAGCACCAATCCAGCGCACAGTTCGGGAAATCGTGAAGCAAAGCCAAGCGCAATGTTGGCACCCAAACAATGGCCCACGACAAAAGCACGCGTCTGTTGCTCGTGGCGCAGCATTCCGGCAATGTCCTGACTCCAATCCTCGATGCGCGCCGGGCCACGCCAAAGGGATTCTCCGTGTCCGCGCAGATCTGGACGCAGCAGGAGCCGACCGGTAGCCAAGCGGCTATGCTCGACGAAATGCCACCAGCGAGTGGAGTTGCTTGCAGCACCATGCAATAGCACGATCGGCGTACTTCGTTCATCTTGTATTGGTGTCCATCGCCAGTACGTGATCCCAACACCATCTTCACCCAGGAAATATAGCTTCTCATCCATCTACAAGCGTCCGCTTTTTTTCAAACGCCGATTGACCATCCGGTGATAGAGCGACGACAGCAATGGCCGAATAACTGGCAGACCGATCAACCAAGCTAATGGTTTGAGTAGAGATACCCGGGACATCAGCAAGATATAGGCATCCAGTTCGGAAACTATCTGTTGGTGTTCATCGCGAACATGCAACTGAGTCAAGGCTTTATGGGGATCAATACCGATGTTCCGCAAATGGGCGTCCTGCCCGGTAATATCCAGCCAGCATACATCTTCCCCATTTTTCCCTGCCAGCTTCTCATAGTTTTCTCGATCCTTGATACAACTGGGGCATGCGCCATCATAATAAACAGTGATCTTTTCCTTTCCTTCACTCATCATCAATCCCCTTTATTGAGTCGGCCATTCAATAGTTCGATTTTTCATAGCAGAGAAGGACGGAATACGGCGATTGTGATAAATCTTTTTAATGACCGGATCAATAGTATCGGACATTACCAAATAAAAAAGGCAGCTCATGCCGCCTTTTTTATTTAATTAACTTCAACAGGCATCAAACCCGCTTTCTAAATTCGTTATTATGGGGATCAATCTCAATCTTATCGCCAATCTCCACAAAAGCAGCCACCTGGATTTCAAAACCTGTTCCAACAAGCCGGGCCGGTTTCATAATTTTACCCGTGGTATCGCCCCTTACGGCGGGCTCGGTATATTCCACTTCGCGCACAATCGTATTAGGTAATTCAACGGAAATAGCCTTGCCTTCATAAAAAGTCACCTGACAGACATCTTCCATACCGTCTATCAAGTAATTCAAAACATCCGGCATGTTGTCCGCTTCCACTTCAATCTGGTTATAGTCAGCGTCCATGAAAACATAGAGCGGATCAGCAAAATAACTATAGCTACATTCTTTTTTGTCGAGCACAACCAAATCAAATTTTTCATCCGCCTTGTAAACGGTTTCCATCGTGGTACTGGAAAACAGATTTTTTAGCTTCATTTTAACCACAGATGCATTACGGCCAGATTTGGTAAATTCCGCCCGCAGCACGACCATGGGATCATTACCAATCATAACGACGTTACCTGAGCGTAGTTCCATTGCGGTTTTCATATATCGATCAATTCCAAAATTTAAGTTATAAGAAAAGTTGATGTTGTCCAATAACAACAAACATCGGATTCAAAAACAGTAAATTATAGCCGATTTTCAGCAAACTGCACCAGACTGGATGCTAAGTCATCTTGCGCCAGCAGCTGTTTAACCCATTTTTTATCATGTTGCGTCAGAGACTCGCGAAAAGTCAGGAAGTTCATCCAGACAGCACCATTTATCGCACGGCCGCCATTCCAGCAAATCCACATTTCGCGCACCGCATTTGCCATTTCCACCGGCATATCCGCGGTATACAGATCAAGAAACGCATTCAGTTTTTGCCAATGTGCCTCTTCTGCTTGGGGATAAATATTCCAGACAAAAAGATTGGTTGCCCACTGCGCACGTACAAAGGAATCTTCGCCGCGCACAAAATTAATTTCGCAACTCCAGAGCAGCCGGTCATAATCGGCCAGTTCCATGAATGGAATGATTTGCACGGTTAAGCACGCATGCTGAATCCATTTCACAGCTTGTGATGAAGAGTGACCCAATAAGGCCGCAATACGGTCAGCAACCCTGCCCTGCGGCACGATGAGCAAAATGGAAATCGAAGATGCTGACAATATTTGAATCAGCGCTCCGACCGGCGCCGTGTCATAGCAAAACAGCGAAATGCGGATCTCATTGGATTTACGCGCAGGCAGACCTTTGCGGTGCAAAAATGCATGCTCTGCAGCCGCATTAAAAGCCGCCCGTTGCGCGATTAGATTTTTTTCACGCAATAATCCGCCAGTGCCTGGCAGAAAACCGGGAAAAAAGAATGTCTTGGTTAAAGGAAAACGCGGATGCGGTGAAGGCAAACCATGATAATGCGTCACCCAAGGTTCGGCACTGAGATACTCCAGATTGATCCAAACAGATTGCTTTTTCTTTTGCAGCATCGCTGCGATATAAGCACCGGGCAATTCGCATGCAAATGCCTCTATCACGACATCAGCAGGCTCAACTTCCGGAAACACCGGCTGCCAATGACAGACTTCAATACCTTGGATATATTGCTGCGGAATTCCGGGATTGATTTCCGGTGCTATACAGGCAAAACTGATCAAATCATCGATCCATAACCGCACTACCTGGTGATGATCCCGTGCCAATTGCATGGCCAGCCGCCAGCATACACCAATGTCGCCAAAGTTATCGATAACTGTGCAGAAAATATCCCACCGGTGTTGCATAGGCCTCATGTTGAAATGCTTACTTTCCTGCTTTCCTCTGCATGAAGAGGAATGATTGCGCTTTGAATGAGAATGCCGGAAAACAAAATTCCTTCATTGATTGTTCTCTTGCAGGATTTTGTTTTTCTGTTGCTCAAATTCCTGTTCTGTAAGAACACCTTTCTCGCGTAATTGCTGCAACCGTTCTAATGCAGTTATCCGATCGTGTTTCAACTCCTTCGCAAAAGCATGCGCTTCCGGCTCATGGGGTATAAC
>CAZDYN010000252.1:0-3763 GCA_964509635.1 uncultured Nitrosomonas sp.
CTGCAATAGCTCGCGCCAATAATGTTTTACCGGTCCCTGGACTGCCAACCATCAATACACCGCGAGGGATGCGACCGCCCAGTTTCTGGAATTTGGTGGGGTCGCGTAAAAATTCAACAAGCTCTGCAACTTCTTCTTTCGCTTCCTCACACCCTGCCACATCATTGAAGGTAACCGTATTAGTAGATTTGTCGAGCATGCGAGCCTTGCTTTTGCCAAACGAAAAGGCGCCACCGTTGCGTCCGCCACCCTGCATCTGACGCATGAAAAATATCCATACACCGATAAGCAGCAGCATCGGGAACCATGAAATGAAGATACTCATCAACATAGATGGTTCTTCGTCCGGTTTAGCCTCGATAATCACCCCTGCTTTGAGCAGATCGCTGACCATCCATGGATCGGATGGAGCGTAGGTAGTGAAACGACGACCGTCAGATTTCGTGCCTTTGAGGGTACGACCTTCGATGACAACCTTTGCAATTCTGCCTTGATTCAATTCGGTGATGAATTGAGAGTATTCCATCGGAACCTGCGTCGGTTGACGTACGCTGAATTGATTGAATACGGTCATCAACACAAGTGCAATTACTAGCCATATGGCCATGTTTTTAATTAGATTATTCAAGATAGCTCCTTGGTTTGCACCTTAAAATCATTGATTAGTCATTCTAACTCTATTTTGTAGAATATAACATAACAGCTCGTGTGATATAAATTTGCTATCAAACTGTCATCCTACTCTTTCCCATTATCCTAATCACTGAGGGGATCCATTCATTTCTCATGGATTCCGGTTATTATTTTTTTCCCCAGCCCTAATAAATATAGCTCATTACTGCGATCACGCGAGGCTTTGGGTTTCCGTATCATGACGCTTTTAAAGCCCGCGCGCATGTCACGCAGAAATTGATCAAAATCCCTGCCTTGAAAAACTTTGACCAGAAAATTTCCGCCATAGTTCAGTTGTTCCAGTGAGAATGCCAGCGCCAGTTCGGCTAAATACATACTTCTGGCTTGATCGCTGACTACAATACCACTGATATTAGGGGACATGTCCGAAATTACAAGATGAGGCTGATGTTCGCCTAAAAGTTTTTGCAATTCAAGCACGGCATGTTCTTCTCTGAAGTCATCCTGAATAAATTCCACGCCGGGTAGCGGCGCCATTTCCAGGATATCCAGTGCAATAACCTTACCCTTGCTGCCGACTTTTTGACTGACAACTTGAGACCAGCTGCCAGGCGCTGCGCCTAAATCAACGACGATCATACCCGGTTTCAGCAGGTGGTCGCGTTCGGCGATCTCAAGCAGCTTATACGCGGCGCGTGAGCGATAGCCATCTTTTCTGGCTTGTTTGACGAAGAAATCATTGACATGTTCTTTCATCCAAGCTTTACTGGTTTTAGCCTGTTTCATCAAGTAAAATATTATGATTTAAGAGAATTTATGTTAACACTTACTATTGCTCATCGGCGCGAACTGAAAGCGCAAGCGCATGCGCTGAATCCGGTTGTAATGATTGGAAAGACCGGGCTATCTCCCAGTGTTATTGCAGAACTGGATCGCGGGCTTTCGAGTCATCAACTGATTAAGATTAAAGTTCAGATTGACGACCGGGTAATCAGAAATGCGCTTTTTGAGGAGATATGCCAGCAACTGGATGCGGCACCGGTACAGCATATTGGTAAGATTTTCGTTATTTACCGGCCCAAGCCGGAAGAGGTTGATGAAAAACCTGCACATACCCCTAAAATAAAAAAACGTGAACCGTTCCGTCCCAAACGAAGCTATCAGAATTGAAGTGTTTGGCGATACCTAGCCCGAATATTTCATAAATTGGCACGTGCCTCACTTGCCTTTTGATTAATAAGAAATATTTTTCTCAGCCGGGTGTATGAGTCACTGCACCACTTTTTCTCAAAACTTCCCTATTAATCGAAATCCTGCGTGATCATCGCGCGAATTTATAAAATATTCGAGCTAGATGTATTTGACATCGAGTATTTCGTATTCGCGTATACCGCTGGGAGCCTGAACTTCGGCGATATCCCCTGCATATTTGCCGATCAACGCGCGCGAGATGGGAGAACTGATGGAAATCTTGCCATTCTTGATATTGGCTTCATCGTCACCGACGATTTGATAGGTGACTACTTCACCGCTTTGCAGTTCCTCCAGTTCAACTGTGGCGCCAAAAACACATGCGCCATCTGCATTGATGAGGGCTGGATTAATGATCTGCGCGCTGGAGAGTTTGCTTTCCAAGTCGGCAATACGTCCTTCAATAAAACCCTGTTTTTCCTTGGCGGCATCGTATTCGGCATTTTCGGAAAGGTCGCCGTGGGAGCGTGCTTCGGCAATCGCTGCAATGACTGCGGGACGGTGTATGGTTTTCATTTCGTGCAATTCTTTGCGCAATGCCTCGGCTCCTGCTACCGTTAATGGAATCGTGCTCATCGTAAATTTTTGCCTTTCATTTTCATTCTGTTTCTAAATAATCAAAGAAAATCCGCCTATTATTTCTTATGCCTTGAGCTGTACATGCAATTTCTGCAAATTGTAAGCCTGCAATTCGCGCTTGTTGGTGATGCCCACACAAGCGGCACGCGCGCCTGCCAGCGTCGTATAGTAAGTCACTTTCGCCTGAAGCGCGGCATGGCGGATCGAATACGAATCCCGGATTGCGCTGCGTTGATTCTTTACCGTGTTAATGATCAAACTGATCTCGCCATTTTTAATCATGTCCACAATATGCGGACGGCCTTCCGCCACTTTATTGATAATAATAACGTCGACCCCTGCTTCCGTTATTGCGGCGGCGGTGCCGCGTGTGGCATAAAGGGTGAAGCCCAGTTCCGCAAGGCTGCGCGCGATTTCAACCGCGTGCAGCTTGTCTGATTGCCGCACACTGATAAAAATCTTGCCGGAAGCCGGTAGGCGCACATCCGTTGCCAATTGCGATTTGACAAAGGCTTCAGCAAAAGTGGCGCCCATTCCCATCACTTCACCGGTCGATTTCATTTCCGGACCTAATATCGTATCAACACCGGAGAGTTTGATAAAGGGAAAGACAGCCTCTTTAACAGAATAATACCCGGGAATGACTTCTTCAGTGACACCTTGATCAATCAATGATTTGCCTGTCATGCAGCGTGCCGAAATTTTGGCTAGCTGAAGACCGGTCGCCTTGGAGATGAAAGGTACCGTTCGGGATGCGCGGGGATTGACTTCGAGAACGTATACCGTATCGTCCTGTATGGCAAACTGTATATTCATCAGTCCCACGACGTTCAGCGCGCGTGCCATTTCAGCGGTTTGGCGGCGCAATTCGTCCAGAATTCCGGGTGACAGATTGAAGGTTGGCAGTGAGCACGCGGAATCGCCGGAATGCACGCCTGCCTGCTCGATATGCTCCATGATGCCGCCGATCAGAACCGTTTCTCCGTCATAAATGGCATCGACATCGACCTCCGTTGCGTTGGTCAGAAAATGATCCAGCAATACCGGGGAATCATTGGAAACCTTGACGGCTTCCCGCATATAGCGTTCCAGATCGGCTTTTTCATGTACGATTTCCATAGCACGGCCGCCCAGAACATAACTGGGCCGTACCACCAGCGGGTAGCCGATTTCCTCGGCAGCGATCAGTGCGGCTTCCGGATTGCGTGCGGTGCGGTTGGGCGGTTGCCGCAACCCCAATTGTTGCAGCATTTTCTGGAAGCGCTCGCGGTCTTCGGCACAATCGATCATGTCCGGACTG
>CAZDYN010000253.1:0-3757 GCA_964509635.1 uncultured Nitrosomonas sp.
AGCAGTCAATTTTGACCGGAATCTCAGCACGTGTGGCGGCCAGTAGAATACCCAGTGCGACGGCGGAGCCGTTCATATCTTCATGCATTCCCTGCATGTACCGGGCTGGTTTTAAATTATGACCGCCGGTATCGAAGCAAATACCTTTACCGACAATCGCGATGCTTTTATTCTGCGTGTTTTGCTTGCAATGATGTTGCAGATGAACAATAGCGGCATCTTCCGTATCACTGCCTTGCGCGACGGCAACAAAGGCGCCGGCACCGATCTCCCGTAGCTTATTTAAATCGTATTCCTGATATTTCCAGCCCTCATTCTCAGCCAGTTTTTTGATTTGCTGGCGATAGGTTTTGGGTGTTAACTCATTGGCTGGCAGGGCGGTCAAGCCTCGCGCCAGCAGATTGCCTTCGGCCAGGGCGCGTTGTAAGGTGAAGTTATCCGTATCCTTATAACCGTACAGAAAAATTTTAGAAAGCGGTTTTCTCACCGGCTTATTTTTACGTACCGGCAATACCGCGCCATTGACCCAACTGATATATACCGCCAGCTCGGAAAAACTTTTTCTCTGCTGTGTGGTGCCATAAACCATGATATGTAATTCGGCAGGATTTTCTACGAGCAGAAGTTTTGCGGCTTTACGTATGCTGGTTTGCTGATCGAATACCGGTTTGCTTATATCGATCATGACCCATGCACATAATTCACCGTTCTCAAGATTAGCGCTGACCGGAGTATTACTGAGGTCAGTCAATTGCATATTACGCCGCAAAAGGAGTTTTTCCAGGGATTCCTCGCCAGGAACATTGTATTTCTTGGGCAGCTTTTCTAATTTTGGGAGTATTACGAGAATATGTGATGCTTTAATGGACTGATCGATGGATGATGTGTTTTGGAAAAGGGATGCCAGCATTGAAAGCTTTCCTGTTGAATATTATTTTTTGAATGACAGTATCGGGTGTCATTGCATAAAGAGTGATTACTGATAATATTGATATTATATACGTCTTATGCGCGTTATGGCTGAGATAGCCAGCATCGGACGGATTAATTCTGATTCTAACGAGGGTTTCAAATAAGAATGCGCCAGTATCTTGAGTTAATGCAGCATGTTATTGATCAGGGGCAGCGGAAATCAGACCGGACAGGTACCGGCACACTGTCGGTTTTCGGCTATCAAATGCGCTTCAATCTGGCGGATGGCTTCCCCCTGGTAACTACCAAGAAGTGTCATTTGAAGTCCATCATTCATGAGCTATTGTGGTTCTTGCAAGGTGATACCAATATCGGCTATCTGCGCGAGAATGGAGTATCCATATGGGATGAATGGGCTGATGCGAATGGCGATCTTGGTCCGATATACGGCCATCAATGGCGTTCCTGGACGGCAGCGGATGGTCAGCACATCGATCAGTTGCAGCAGGTTATAGGGCAGATAAAAAACACCCCCGATTCACGGCGTATGCTCGTCTCATCGTGGAATGTAGGGGATCTGCAGAAAATGCGGTTGCCGCCATGCCATGCTTTTTTTCAGTTTTATGTGGCGGATAACCGGTTGTCGTGCCAGCTCTATCAACGCAGCGCGGATATTTTCCTCGGTGTCCCGTTTAATATCGCTTCGTATGCACTGCTGACGTTAATGATGGCTCAAGTGTGTGATCTTGCCGCGGGAGACTTTGTGCATACCTTGGGGGATGCGCATCTTTATCTGAACCACCTTGAACAAGCTCGCGAACAGTTGTCGCGTCAACCCAGGTCATTGCCCGTTATGAAATTAAACCCCGCTATACAAAATATACTGGATTTTAAATATGAAGATTTTATTCTGGAGAATTATGATCCTCATCCAGCGATTAAAGCGCCTGTAGCGGTATGATGCCGCTGCGCTTATCCCTATTGGTGGCAATGGCCAGAAACCGGGTAATCGGCCGGAATAACCAATTGCCTTGGCACTTGACGGCCGACCTGAAGCATTTCAAATTCCTGACGATGGGGCAAACCATTGTGATGGGGCGCAAAACCTATGAATCTATTGGCCGGCCCTTGCCCGGAAGAGCCAATATCATTATTACCCGCCAAACAGGCTATGAAGTACCCGGAGCGACTGTCGTGAATTCCCTTGAGGATGCGCTGCTGATATGCGAGGAAACCGGCACGGTCAATAGTGAAAATTTCATTATCGGTGGCGAGAAACTCTACCGGCAGACACTGAAAATTTGCCAGCGTATGTATATTACCGAGATTCAGAGGGATTTTGACGGAGATGTTTTTTTCCCCGAGTTTGATCGTGGCGATTGGGTGGAAACGCAACGCGATAAGCACATCTCGGATGATGATAGCCGCTTGGAATATCATTTTGTCATCCTCGACCGCAAGGACTAATCGGCATTTCCGGGTTCAGGGGTAAAAAACAAAAATGGTGAAATGAGCGGTTGATGCCATTTCACCATTTTTTTGGAATTAATACTGTGTATGAGGGTAATAACCGTACTTATATCACTTTCACATCGGGCAAAGGAAAACCATTAAAATTGCTGGCGTATGCGGTCGTATAGGCGCCTGCGTTAGGAATATAAATAAAATCGCCTTCCTGTATATCGTTAGGCAACATCAGCTCATGCATCAGGATGTCGACTGAATCGCAGGTTGGACCGGCTACAGACCATGGGATGTTGCTGCCTTTGCGGTCCGTTAGAATTTCATAGCGCAGGCCTTCGGTCATTTCAATGACGCCGCCAAACATGCCGGCATCCCAGTACATCCATCGTTTTCCATTGCGAGTTGCCGTGCCCACCACGCGGCAGACGAAGTAGGCTGAATCGGATACCAGGTAACGGCCAGGTTCCGCCATGACGCGGATAGTCTCCGGTAAATCGGCAATGGCTGCATTGACCACATCGGCAATGACTTCAATCGAAGGAATCGGTTTGATATGGCGAACCGGATAGCCTCCGCCAATATTCAGCAAGCGGGGATTCAAACCGGCGAGTTGCATTTCAGCAAAAACTTTTTTGGCGCGCTCAATGCCAACCCGCCAATTCTGAGGATTGCGGCATTGCGAACCGACGTGAAAGGTTACGCCGGCCAGATCGGCATTGAGTTTTGCAGCTTCTTGAATGATTTCACTGATGTCGGCAAGGTGCGTTCCAAATTTACCTGCTAACGGCCAATCACTGCCAATATTCGGTGTATCGATACGCAGATACATTTTGGCGTCGGGCTTAACGCTCACGATTTTGCGTAATTCTTCGATACTATCCAGTACATACCATTCGACCCCTTTGGCCGCGGCATATTCAAGGTAAGCCCGGGATTTCATCGGGTTACTGTAGAAAACTTCAGCGGCGGGCACGCCCAGCTTCAATAACAAGTCAAGTTCGGCGATCGAAGCAATTTCAAAGCCGGCACCTTCCTCGATCAGTGTTTTCAAGACACGCTCGTCGGGATTGGCTTTGACGGCATAGTGCGGGTGAACGCGCGGCATTGCAGCTTTAAAACGCCGGGTTTTTTGCCGGATAATAGTGCTGTCAACCAGTAAAAAAGGGCGTTGATAGCCTTTTTTCAGTTCATTCCGGACGTGCTCAAAATTCAGACTGGTTTCAGGGTGGGTATCAAACAGAACTTCGGATTGATTGGGTTTCTGCAGGATGGAAGTGAGTGCGGACATGAGTGTTTTCCTTTAAAAATGGCTACGTTTCAGGAATATGGACATTAACTAAATCAACCGGAGCAAAAAAGTTCTTGATGCTTTTCATGATGA
>CAZDYN010000254.1:0-3738 GCA_964509635.1 uncultured Nitrosomonas sp.
TCAATGAAAAGGATTATTTCTCGATTTGTTATACTTATTGGCATCAGTTTTTTGGTTAGTTGTGGATCAATGCAGGAAAGATCTTCAACCCGATCTGATTCGCGGGTAGTTGCCAATAAATCTACAGACTCAAGCCACATTAAAAAGGTGCTCTATTCTCAATTCGATGAATGGCAAGGGGTACGTTATCAACGCGGCGGTCTTAGTAGAGGCGGGGTTGATTGCTCTGGTTTTGTACATTTAACGTTTAAATCAAAGCTTGGCATGCATTTGCCAAGAACAACCCATATGCAAGCTAGATTAGGAAAAGAAATCAGGAAAGACGATTTAAAGGCAGGCGATTTGGTGTTCTTTAAAACGGGCCCAACTTCGAATCATGTTGGAATTTACCTGGAAAGGAATAAATTTTTGCATGCCTCCCAGAAGAGAGGTGTGATGATATCCAGGTTAGATAATGTTTACTGGAAATCCAATTATTGGAAATCAGTCCGCATTTAAGAATTAGGTTCGAGAGCGTGGTTTATATTGAATATAAAAGTTCAGATTTGTCCGATTTCTTTCTTTATGTATTTTCTTCATAGCTTAACGAGCATTTAAAATTTGGTAAGAACTGATGACAGACAGCAGAGCTCGAGTTCATAAAATGAGCCTACGAATGCTTCTAAATACCGAGAAGGGGTAGGCCCGCCTCTAGCAATCTATTTTTTCCATGCTCACAAACTTTTTTTCAACGGTCTACTAAATGTATTTTTTGTTTTTGAGTACAAAACCGATGACTCCGAGTTATATCTTTGGTAAAAAGGTAAAGTGAAAGAAGAGATTAAGCAAAGGCTTCAGAAAAAAGAAATCTGGCAGCGCGGCTTCTATATGCTTCTTTTTATGTTTTTCTATGGTTTTTCTAACTTTCTGGCTGTTACGATTTTCTTTTTCCAATATGTCACGTTGATATTAACTGGCCAAACGAATGTGTTACTACTCGCATTCAGTCAAAGTTTGAGTGTATATATCCATCAAATAATAATTTTCTTGTCATTTAACAGTGATCAGCATCCATTCCCGTTCAGTGCCTGGCCAGATAGTGACGATAAAATTGAAATTGACTAAATATATCAGTAATAATAGTTAAATTATATCCGGCAAAGCCGGAGGTTTATTGGATGAGCGTCTCAGAGGCGCTCCAAATCATGAATCGCCTAAAAGGTGGTTACATATCCAGCCTCATTCGGTCGTAGCGTTCCTGTTCCTGTTCCTGTTCCTGTTGCGGATGTATGCCTTGACCGCGCTTCTTCATCAAGTTCGCCCTGTCTGTCAGCATAAGCTCAGTTCTTTAATATTCCTTGGGTAAAAATAGCTATCTCGCTGCTTCAATCAATGTTAATCCACTTTCTTGAAAAAGCCTGACAGCCTGACCGATTGCACAATAAATTCATAACCCTAGGGTGTTCGAGATAATCGCTCCAACTTTATCTTCCATGAAATTCTGCATACCTCACTTGATAAAACATAGGCTTTCCGGTAATAAGCTTGATTAACTCAAATAAACAGCTTCTGCTATTTACAGTGTGCCATTGACTGAAAGGTCTTTCGTACTATTATGGGGCATAGGAAAATATGCGTATTTCACTTGAAAAATGAGATAATTTTTTATGACTTGACCGATATTGTTTCTTCGCAAAGAAATTATGGTTTCAATTACCGGGTTAACTGTTATAAAAAGGAAAGCAATGAGGTTGATATGGGGAGCGCTTCTGGCAATGGGTTTGCTGGGTTGTAGTGCGATTACGGCAGGCATCCAACGTTCATCCGTTGACGTCAAACTGATCGGTGTATGGACAGGCGAGTTTCTCGAAGAAGGTGGTACGTTAAAGCGCTGGACGCAGACCAGAAATGCAGATGGTACTTATGCCATCGAATTCAGCTTTACCGGAGTGGATGGTACGGTTAGGGGGTTTATCGAGTCTGGCCGATGGTGGATCAAGGGTGGTCTGTTTCATGAAATTGCTTTGCCTGAAAAAGGGTATCCTGATAAATATCAATATTCCTTTAAAAATAAGGCGTGTGTCAGTTTTGTACTGGTTGAAAGCGAAGGATTTGCTGAAGAGGCGGATAGTTATATGTTTAGCGAATGCTTGGTGGCGGATTCACCGCCGGTCAGGATCGGCGAATCCATTTGAATTCCTGGTCAAACAGTCAGTAAACGTCAGAGCGCTAGATCAGGCTTAATCATTCAGCACCGGTTCAGGTGCAATTATATCGAAAAAATTCATGACTAATTACTTGGGTATTATAGAAGAAATCGCAACCGATATTGTGGCGAAAAACGCCGTGCAGGTTGATCAAGCAGGTTCGTTTCCGCAAGCGGCGATGGATGCATTGCGCGATGCCGGCTTACTGGGGTTGATCAGCGCAGAAAGTGTGGGTGGATTAGGGCAAGGGGCGCGCGCTGCTGCGCTGGTGGTTGAACGTCTTGCCCGGGAATGTGCATCGACGGCGATGGTGACCTGCATGCACTACACGGCGGCAGCTGTGATAGAAAAGTACGGTGCTGACGAAGTGCGCAAACAGCTCGCGCACGGCGGGCATCTGGCGACATTGGCTTTTTCCGAAGCCGGATCGCGCAGTCACTTCTGGGCACCGGTAAGTACGGCAACCCGCGATTCAGGCGGTATCCTGTTAAATGCTAAAAAGAGCTGGGTCACATCAGCCCGCCGTGCAACGTTATATGTGTGGTCGAGCAGACCTGTGGACGCCGAGGGAGCCAGCACTATTTGGCTGGTACCAAGCGGCAGCAGCGGCATTGCAATCGCGGGTGGTTTTGATGGACTGGGCTTGCGCGGGAATGACTCGACACCGGTTGTTGCGGAAAATCTGTTCGTTCCGGCGCATGCCATGCTGGGTGAAGATGGCCGCGGACTGACAATCATGCTTGAAACGGTGCTGCCATTGTTCAATGTGCTGACATCCGCTACGGCTATCGGTTTGATGGAAGGCGCGACGGCGGCTGCATGCAGTCACGCGGCGGGGACGCGTTATGATTATCTCGATTCGGCCTTATGTGAGTTGCCGACTATCCGGGCCTATCTGGCGCGGATGCGGATTGCCACCGATCAGGCACGCTGCTTGTGGCTCGATACGCTGCAAGCATTGGAAACCGGACGTGAAGATGTGATGTTGCGCGTATTGGAGTGTAAAGCAGCATGCGGTGAATCGGCCACTCAAGTGCTGGATACCGCTATGCGGGTTTGCGGCGGCGCGGCGTTTCGCCGTGAAGTCGGTGTGGAAAGACGGTTTCGTGATGCCCGCGCCGGTACCGTGATGGCGCCGACAACGGATCAGTTATATGACTTTATCGGCAAGGCCATTTGCGGCCTGCCGGTGTTTTGAGAGAGCACGGTATGCCTGAGGTTTTAGTACTGGGAGCGGTTGCATACGACCCGAAGGTTGTCACAATCTGGGATGGTTTTCAGAAGTGGTTCGCACTGCATGATTTTGATTTCGACTATGTTCTGTATTCGAACTATGAACGGCAAGTGGCCGGGCATTTTGCCGGGCACTTTGACGTTGCGTGGAATTCTCCGCTGGCATGGTTGCAGGCCGAGCGCATCGCCGCGCAAACCGGCCGGACGGTTAAAGCAATCGCGATGCGCGATAGTGATTGCGATCTGACCAGTGTGATTGTTGTGCGCAATGATTCGCCGATCCGGTCGATTGAAGATTTGCGCGGCAAGACTGTTGCCG
>CAZDYN010000255.1:0-3709 GCA_964509635.1 uncultured Nitrosomonas sp.
TTTGCCACGTGCTGTTAATCTCCGCATCACGCTGCTCATTGAGCGCTTGCCGTTCCTTCACCATGTCTGGATTACGCGCATAGCTCGCCATTACCGCATTCAGCCGCACAAGTTGCATACGGTCCAATACCAGTCCTAAATCCCCCAGTGGAACAGCCCGGTCTTCATAGACACCCCTGAAAGAATCATTCGTTTGATTCAAACCGTACACACCCAAACTGCCTACACCAATCAACAATATCGACAGCAGGCTAATTACCGCTGCTAATCGCGATTTAATCGTCATATTATTAAACATTAGTACCTCCTTAAGGTTTTATTACCTCAGAACAATCTAATTCTCATTGGTTAATTAATACTTTGATCAATCAAACCCATATCGCTACTAGCCATCAACTTCTCGATATCAATCAGTATCAGCATGCGCTCATCAACTGTACCCAATCCCATAATATATTCCGTATCAATAACCGAACCGAATCCTGGCGTTGGACGCATCTGTTCGGCTTCCAGACTAATTACATCAGATACACCATCCACTACAATTCCCATGACGCGACCGGCTACATTTAAAATAATAACCACGGTAAATTGATCATAATCCGCATTACCCAGTCTGAATTTGATCCGCATGTCGATGATTGGCACAATGATTCCACGCAGATTGACGACCCCTTTGATAAAGTCAGGCGCATTGGCAATCTGTGTAATGGAGTCGTAACCACGAATTTCCTGTACCTTTAGTATTTCTATCCCATATTCTTCACCACCCAGACGGAAGGTCAGAAACTCATTAGCCATATGACTTGCAATTAAGCCGGATGACCCCGTTGCCGTTACTACTGCCTGCTCCTGTGACATGATGTGTACTCCTTGCTTTTAAATAGTTAATACAATATTAGTGCTCAGTACGGGCTTATACCGCTTCTTGTTGCGATGCCATCACTAATGCAGCAGTATCAAGAATAAGCGCCACTTTGCCATCACCCATAATCGTCGCGCCAGAAACACCTTGTACTCGCCGGTAATTACTTTCAAGACTCTTAATAACAACTTGATGTTGCCCAACCAAATCATCGACAAATAGCGCAGCTTTATGATCCTCTGCCTCAAGAATAACAAGAATTCCTTCGTGCACCGCTGTTACATTGGGGCGTAAATTAAAGACTTCATGTAATGCAATCACAGGAAGATATTCACCGCGCACTTGCACAACCCTTCCATGGCCGCTTACCGTCTTAATATCAGCGGCAGTTGGTTGTAATGACTCGGTAATATAATTGAGCGGCACAATAAACATTTGATCCCCGACAGCTACCGACAATCCATCAAGAATAGCTAGCGTCAATGGCAAACGAATGGATATGCGTGTCCCCACTCCCAGTGCGGACTCAATATCAATGCGCCCTCCCATGCTCTGTATATTTCGCTTTACGACATCCATGCCGACGCCGCGACCAGACACATCCGTAACTGTCTCGGCGGTAGAAAAACCCGCTTCGAATATTAGTGACCAGACTTCCTGATCAGTCATCCCATCATTCACAGGTAGACCACGTTCCTTGGCTTTAGTAAGAATTTTTGCACGATTCAAACCCGCACCATCATCACTGACTTCAATAACAATACTTCCACCCTGGTGGAAAGCGCGAAGTGTAATTGTGCCTTGTGCTGGCTTACCTGCGGCAATACGCTTTTCAGTAACTTCTATACCATGATCCAGGCTATTCCTAACCAAGTGAGTTAATGGATCGGCGATTTTCTCAATTAAACCTTTATCAAGTTCTGTATTTTCACCGACAGTCCTCAGTTCAACTCTTTTATTTAATTTTGCTGCCAAATCACGTACAACACGCGGGTATCGGCTAAATACAAAACTAATCGGCATCATGCGAATTGACATTACAGATTCTTGCAAATCTCGCGTATTTCTTTCTAGTTGATTCATCCCACTGAGCAGTTTCTCAAAAATCACCGGGTCAAGTTGTGAGGCTGTCTGCGCAAGCATCGCCTGTGTGATCACTAGCTCGCCGACCAAATTAATCATCTGGTCAACTTTCTCTATACTGACACGTATTGATGAAGTTTCACTGGTTGAAGCTGCTGAACCAGTTTTATTGGAAGCTTTATTCAACGTGGATTGCACTTCGTTTTTACTGCTGCTTACACTTGTATTTGATTGTCGTGATGCATTCAAATGCACTTCTAATTCTTCAATATCCTTCGGTGCAGCAGGCGCCCCGGGGAAAAACCCGTAACCAGGCGCAGGCGGCATATTGGCCATAAGGAATTCATCTTCTTCAGCAGACAATAGTTCGATACCAATACTGGCGGTATCTGGAACCCCAATCTCCACAGGATTAATTTCAGTGCCACCAGCTGTATCTGCTTGAATTTTGAGGTTTACCGGATCAACTACAAATGCCAGCGTTTCCCAGACATCTTCTTCGCTGTTATTGGTCGCAAGCTTTAACTTAAAGCGCTCTTTTTCATTTTCTGGCGTGACATTTTCCAAACTTCCAAGCTGCTTTAAATTAACCAGCAAGTTCTCTAAGGTGGTATTACTCATACCAACGCCAGAAAACTCAATATTGTAGGTAAATCTTGATGAATCACTTATTGGTATTGCAGCTTTAACTTCGACGACTTCAGTGCCTAAGGGTGCAACTTCCATTTTTATGCCGGAATCGAGGTACTTTTCCGTCACTACTGATGCGGGCACCGACACTTGCGTTTCATCACTCAGCCGTTTCAATTCTTCACAAACCGCAGCAGCAACAGTGGGATCAGCTTGCCCCTCGCCACGATGCCCAGCCAGTTGCTCCTTAATGACATCACCAGCCTTTAGAAAGGCATCAACCATCTCACTGCGCACTTCGAGTTCCCCCTTGCGCAATTTATCCAGCAGTGTTTCCAACATATGCGTCATCTCCGTCATATCTGTAAAACCAAATGTACCAGCTCCACCCTTAATAGAATGCGCAGCACGAAATATAGCGTTTAAATCTTCCAAATCCGGCGCATTTACATCAAGCCTTAACAGACATGTTTCCATATCCGCAAGCAATTCCGAGGATTCCTCAAAAAATATTTCATAAAACTGTTCGAGATCTGTACTCATAGGTAACCCTATATCCAAGTTAAGTTGTAAGGCTAGCACTCAAAGGAAACAAGCAAATTAGGAAACAGAAATATAAAAATTACTTAATCCCTGAAATTAAAAAAATTATCTGCAACCTTCTTATCTGCCTGGCAACACCTATTTCTAACCAATAACTTTACCGATTACTTGTAGCAATCTGTTGGGATCGAATGGTTTAACCAACCAACCTGTTGCACCTGCCGCCCTTCCCTTTGCCTTTATCTCGTCACCTGATTCTGTCGTTAACATCAAAATTGGAATGGTTTTGTAATGAGTCAGCTTGCGCAACATCTCTAGTAACTTCAATCCATCCATGCGCGGCATATTTATGTCTGTCAACACCAAATTAACCTGATGATTATTTGCCTTATCCAGTGCATCCTGACCGTCAACCGCTTCAATGACTTCATAGCCCGCGCCTTTGAGCGTAAAAGCAACCATTTGCCGGATTGATGCAGAATCATCTACTGCAAGTATCGTTTTAGCCATTTACCTCACTCCTCTCTTGCTAATGTTATTAATTTGCCTGATGAAAAAAGCGTATTCCAATCAACCTTTATTAAAAAA
>CAZDYN010000256.1:0-3704 GCA_964509635.1 uncultured Nitrosomonas sp.
CATACATGCCCTGACGGCGGGCGATTTCCGCTGCGGCCAGCAACTCGGCATCGCTGAAGTTACGCACGGTCCAGCTCCATTCACGGTACGCCTCGGTACGCAGGTTCATGCGCGAGAAAGCCAGGGCGCGCTGAATACCCGGCCTGCGTTCCATTGCCGACACTTCACTGCCGCTTACCCGATAGGCCTTGTCTGCGATACTGAGCATTGTCCCCAACTCTTCTCTGGCCAGTTGACCGTAAAAACTATGCTCATCGCTAAGTGGAATAAAAATATTATTGGCATCCGGCGATCTGCCTTTTGCCTTTAATGCGCGCGCCTTCCAGTAACGCCAGGTATCGGTCTGCTGCTCGCCTGGCGACAATCTGTCAATGGTTTTCAGCACCTCGTCCCAGTCGGCGACCCGCAGTGCGGCACGCACCTGCCATGCCAGAACGGTATCCGAAGGCGGATAAGATTGCGTGGCATTGTGCGCTTCCCTGAACCAGTCCAGGGCGCGCGAATCATGCCGCATGGCTGCCCGGTATCCCAGTCTCCCCAGGAAATAGGAGCGATCGAACGCACTGAGCTGATCCTTGACTTTCAGCCACTGCACATAAGCCTGATTGGTATCGTTGCGCAGCAGGCGCAGCAATGCAAACAGGACAATCTCCCGGTCGCTGCGCGTCTTGATCCTGCTCTTCAAAGTATCCAGGTAACGCAGCGGATTTTTGGCGGCGTTATTCAAATCGGCGCTATTCAGCGACTCATTGCCGGGCAGATAACGATTAACATGCGTAGCCACGCCGGTTTGACCTTCTTCCAGCGCCAGCCGGATACGTGTCCAGATATCTTCCACAGAAATCTGCCTGCCTTGAATCAGCGCCTGGAAAACGGGTGTACAGCTATCCGGCATGCTGGCCGGGGTAAACCAGAGCGAGCGGGCATCCGCCAGTGCCGTGTTATCTCCTCTATTAATACGGTGTTGATAGTCATAGCATAGCAACTCGGTATCCTTATTAATCAGCAGCGGATATTCGGCTTCAAAAAGGACCCACTGTTGATTCTTACCCAGCATTTTGAGCCAGTCGCCGCGCAACCGGTCGGCCACCAGATCGCCATCATAGCGTGAAAGAAAATACCGGATGTTCTCAATGCCGGTCGTCCGCAGGACCATGCGCAGTTGATAATATTCCACATAGGGCCATAGCGCATGGCGCTGCAACCGCCTGGAGTAGTCATCCAGAAGCTTGGCATTGCCCGTCTGAAATGCTTCCCGGGCGCTAATAAAGTCACTGTCCTGGCTTGCCGGCAGTATTCCGGAATAAGCTAGAAGGATTAATCCAAGCAGATAATTTCTCATAGCCATTAACCGTGCGGGTTCAAAGGAAGGTGCTTAACATAATGAAAACAAAAACAAGCTGTTTACAATCGATCCGGGCTCTCACAGCGGCGCTGTGAGAGCCCGGTGTCATGCGTCAAAACCCGGCATCATTTCAACAACCGGTGCAAAACCGGCCATCACCGTTAAATAGCGCCTTGCCCCAGCATGGCATCGGCCACTTTGACAAAACCGGCGATATTCGCGCCATCCACATAGTTTACGCTGCCATCGGCTTTAGTGCCGTATTTCAAACAAGAACTGTGAATGGCCTGCATGATTTCTTTCAGGCGCCCATCCACCTCCTCGCGTGTCCAGGAAATGCGCATTGCATTCTGGCTCATTTCCAGGCCGGAAGTTGCAACTCCGCCCGCGTTACTCGCTTTGCCCGGTGCATAGAGGATCTTGTTATGAATAAAACATTCGACGGCCTCTGCTGTCGATGGCATGTTTGCGCCTTCCGCAACACAAATGACGCCATTGTTAACCAGCATTTGCGCATCGGCTCCGGTAATTTCATTCTGCGTCGCGCACGGCAGCGCGACCTGTACCGGCACATGCCAGGGTTTTTCACCTGGCAGAAAAGTCACACTGACGCGTTTGGCATATTCATCGAGACGCGCGTATAAGTGATTCTTCACTTCGGCCAATACCGCCAGTTTCTCGGGGGTAAAACCGGCTTCATCGACAATCGTGCCGCTGGAATCGGACACGGTAACCACTTTGGCGCCTTGCGCCATCGCTTTTTCCACGGCAAATTGCGCCACATTACCGGAACCGGACACGGAAACGCGCATACCATCGAGAGAGCGCCCGGCATGTTTTAACACTTCCTCGGCGAAATAGACGGTACCGTAACCGGTTGCTTCCGGACGTATCAATGATCCGCCGAAACTCAACCCTTTGCCGGTAAAGACACAATCCGCGCGATTCGATAATTTTTTCATCATGCCCGCCATGAATCCGACTTCCCGCCCGCCGACACCGATGTCGCCGGCGGGAACGTCGGTATCCGAGCCGATATGACGGAATAATTCACTGATAAACGCCTGACAGAAACGCATGATCTCACCCGGACTTCTGCCTTTCGGATCAAAATCGGAACCCCCTTTTCCACCGCCCATCGGCAGCGTCGTCAAGGCATTCTTGAAAGTCTGCTCAAACGCCAGGAATTTGAGAATGGAAAGATTCACCGAAGAGTGAAACCGGATACCGCCTTTGTAAGGGCCGATGGAAGAGCTGTGCTGTATCCGGTATCCGCGGTTGACCTTTACTTCGCCATGATCATCCACCCAGGAGACACGAAATATAATCACCCGCTCCGGTTCGACCAGCCGGTCCAGCAAACCATGCTCGGCGTAGCGGGGGTGCTCCGTGATAAATGGCCATAAGCTTTCTATGACCTCGGTTACCGCCTGCATGTATTCTGGTTGATTCGGATTACGTTCAGCCACTGACGCGCTGAATTCCTGAAGACTCTTATATTTCATTTCAATTCCCCGGTAAATGAAAGGTTATTCTCAAACAGCCCAATTTTGCCAAATTAATTCACACGCTGCACTGTATTTTTGTTAAAAAAGCAGGATTTTTACAAATGTTTCTTATTTTGGCTCATATCGGCATTACGGCTCTTATCCTTCCCTGACTCTTGATCGAATCCGGAGCATGCATGATTATGGATGGCCCTACCCGCGGCCCGAGGATCTCCTCTCGATATGGTCACAGACCTTCCCTGCCGGAGCTTCCATCTGATGGCTTTCAATCAGGAATGCGGAAATCCGCCAGGTTTATTTGGTATTTTTTGAGTTTGGCATAAACAGCTCGCGATGTGATTCCCATATTTTCAGAAACTCTTTTTATATTTCCATGATGCTGTTTCAACGCAGTCTCGAGGAACGATTGCTCTACTTTGGCAAGCGCATGTTCTTTTACGTCTTTCCATTCAACAACACTTTTGGTTTTAGCTGGAAGCTCCAAATCCAGCTCGGTCATTTCCTTGCCACTGGCAAACAGAATACTGCGCTCAAGGATATTCTCCAATTCACGGACATTGCCTGGCCAATGGTAGGCACGGATTTTCCGCATGACCTCACGGCTTACTGATTCTACCTCTCTGTTATAGCGCTTGTTCAATCGTTGAATAATCAATTGCACCAGGTAAGGCAAATCTTCCGGCCGCTCGGCCAAGGGAGGAATGTTTAAACGGACGACGTTGATGCGGTAGTACAGGTCATTGCGAAACAAATCCTGTTTAACGAGATTCTCCAGATTCTGATTCGTTGCAGAGATGATCCTGACATCGACCGCCAATGTTTGTTTGCCGCCAACCCTTTCCAGCTCTCCT
>CAZDYN010000257.1:0-3704 GCA_964509635.1 uncultured Nitrosomonas sp.
TCAGCCGCGCATTGATCAACCGGCCACCGCTGATTCTGGCGGATGAGCCCACCGGCAATCTGGATACGCAAACCAGCCGTGAGATTATGCTTTTGTTTGAGCAGCTTAATCAGGATCAAGGTATTACCATTGTGCTGGTTACGCATGAAAATGATATTGCAGCTTATGCCAGGCGCCTGATCCGCTTAAAAGACGGACATATCATTGTTGACAAGAACAACAAGACCGAGGTTGCCCGGGATGAAGCTGTTTGATTTGACTGATACCTCATGACACGATGAATCTGCTCGCAATTATCGGAGAAGCCCTGCGCGCCTTGAAGCAGAATCGCTTGCGCACCGGACTGACCATGCTCGGCATGATCATCGGGGTCGCCGCTGTCGTTCTCATGCTATCCATCGGTCAAGGTGCTCGAACCAAGATCAATGAAACCATCGCCGCGATGGGCAGTAATTTATTTCTTGTCGTTCCCGGCGCTACTTCTTCCGGTGGATTCAGTTTTGGCAGCGGCAGCGTTAGAACCTTAACAATCAATGATGCCTATGCCATTGCCGAACTGGCATCCATCAATACCACCGCGCCTGTCACCAGCGGTACGGTGCAGCTCAATTATGCCGCTAAAAATTGGAGCACCCTTATCACCGGCACCACACCGGATTATTTTGATGTGGGTAACTGGAAAATGGAATCCGGCACAGCCTTTACCGAATCGGATTTACGTTCGGCCGCGCGGGTCGTTGTTCTGGGGTCCATCACAGCGCAGAATCTATTTGGTGATGAAGATCCGGTGGGAAAAACCATACGCATTACAAACCGCCCCTTTCTGGTTGTCGGCGTATTAATGGCGAAAGGTCAAAGTCTGACCGGGCGTGATCAAGATGACAATGTGTTCATACCGATCACAACCAGTGAAAGGCAGATCACCGGCAACCAGTTTCCCGGCTCCATCCGTTATATGCTGGTGCAAAGCAGATCAGCCGACGACATGGATATTGCCGAAATAGAAATTACTCAATTATTACGCCAGCGCCACCGTATCGCAAAAGGCAAGGAAAATGATTTCACCGTGCGCAATTTAACGGCCATCGCAGATGTGGCGACCGATGCCGCGAAAATCATGTCGATTGTATTAGGCGCCATTGCATCGGTTTCTTTATTAGTCGGCGGAATTGGCATCATGAATATCATGCTGGTTTCGGTTACCGAACGCACGCGTGAAATCGGAATCCGCATGGCAATTGGCGCCAATCGGCGGGCGATTCTGACGCAATTTCTGCTGGAAGCGATGATGATCTGCATCATGGGCGGATTAATCGGTTTGTTATTGGGTATTGGCGGTGCTTGGTTAGTCAGTCAATTTGCTGATATGCTGATTGTGATCACAGCGGGTATGATTGGTCTGGCTTTCCTGTTTTCTTCCGCGGTAGGCATATTCTTTGGTTTCTATCCTGCCAGGAAAGCCGCTTCACTTAAACCTGTTGATGCACTTCGCTATGAATAATTTCTGCTCGAATTTTGCTGCCGGGGAATCATGCAATGCAAAAAAGGATTGACTGATGACGATTAAAGAACGCCCAACTTCCGAGTTTCTGGCAATTGTCGTAATTGAGCATAAGAAGGAAGAGATATCGATTGGCGAAATGAAGAATGCGCTGCATGAACGCGGTTTCGGCATCCTGATGGCGATCGCGGCTTTACCGATCTGTCTTCCCGTGCCTGTTCCACCCGGTTATACAACACTCTTTTCCATTCCGCTATTTATTTTCTCAATACAGATGATTCTCGGCATGCGAGCCCCCTGGTTACCATTGTGGATCGAGAAAAAATATATCAAGCGCACCAGCCTTGAAAAAATTGTTGAAAAAGCCAATCCCTGGCTCAAGAAAATCGAACACCGCATGCAACCGCGGATGACCTATATCAGTGTGCATACCTGGGAAAGAATTATCGGTATTTTCGCTTTTGTTTTCACAGTCTCCATAGCGCTTCCGATACCTTTGACCAACTTCCCGCCGGGCTGGGGAATATTGGTGATGTCTCTGGGGCTTCTTAACCGGGACGGCCTGACGATATTGATCGGCATGATCATTGGCACCATCGGCATCGGTATTACCATGATTGTTCTGGTCATGCTCTGGATGGGAATGTCCATGCCATCTTTCTATTGAATGATGTTTTCTGTATTCTTCAGGAATCCGCGTTTGTCATTCCGGACGCAGTGAGGAATCTTTAAAATCAATAGAATAGATTTCTCGCTTTTGCTCGAAATGACACTTGTTCAGAGTTTCCTTTATGGCTCTGAAATACATCAGCCGTGATTAATTCAGAATTCTATCGTTGTACCGCAAACCCAATCTTCAAGGAAGACTCGTACAACTTGCATATTCATCGCATACATATTGACTCAGCTTTAATCTGGTTTTCTGCAAGGGAAGTGTGTAAAATTACGCGCTTTTCCTGTTTGGATAATTAATCCGTGGCATTCTACGTACAAAAATATGGCGGCACATCGGTTGGAAGTACCGAGCGGATAAAGAATGTTGCTCGCAGGGTAGCAAAATTCCATTCGCAGGGACATCAGATAGTCGTTGTCGTTTCCGCCATGAGCGGCGAAACGAATCGATTGATCGCGCTGGCTCGTGAAGTACAGGAGAATCCTGATCCGCGCGAATTGGACGTGATGATTTCCACCGGGGAGCAGGTATCCATCGCCTTATTGGCGATGGCATTGATGGAATTGAACATCAAAGCCAAAAGTTATACGGGACCGCAGGTTAAGATACTGACCGACAGTACATTTACAAAAGCACGCATATTAAATATCGATGAAGCAAAAATTCGAGCTGATCTGGATGCCGGGTATGTCGTCGTTGTCGCGGGATTTCAAGGTGCGGATGAAAAAGGCAGCATTACGACATTGGGCCGTGGAGGATCAGATACTACCGGCGTTGCCCTTGCCGCCGCTTTAAAAGCGGATGAATGTCAGATTTATACCGATGTTGATGGAATTTATACGACCGATCCGCGTGTTGTCGCCGAAGCCAGAAGATTGAATACGATAACTTTTGAAGAAATGCTCGAGATGGCAAGCCTCGGCTCAAAGGTTCTGCAATTAAGATCGGTCGAATTTGCTGGAAAATATAAAGTAAAACTGAGAGTTTTATCCAGCTTTGAAGAAGAAGGTCAAGGCACTCTGATTACTTTTGAGGAAGATGAAAATATGGAACAGGCGGTTATTTCAGGTATCGCATTTAATCGTGATGAAGCGAAAATCACTGTGATAGGTGTTCCCGATCATCCAGGTATTGCTTATCAAATTCTGGGTCCCGTCGCCGATGCGAATATCGATGTCGACATGATTATACAAAATGTAGGTCATGACGGCTTGACGGATTTCTCCTTTACGGTTCATCGCAATGAATTTAAAAATACGATGAACATCCTGAGAGAGAAAATCCAGCCTCATATTGGCGCACGCGATGTGGTGGGTTGTTATAGAATAGCCAAAGTATCGGTTGTTGGTGTTGGTATGCGATCACATGCTGGCATTGCGAGTAAAATGTTTAGAGTACTTGCTGAGGAAGGCATCAATATTCAGATGATTGCAACTTCCGAAATAAAAGTATCCGTTGTCGTCGATGAAAAATATATGGAATTGGCTGTCAGAGTGTTGCATAAAGCGTTTGACCTTGAGCAAGCACTCT
>CAZDYN010000258.1:0-3676 GCA_964509635.1 uncultured Nitrosomonas sp.
ACTCTATATTGATCAGCAGATCATCCACGTCCCTCTGTCCAGCCAAGGTGGAGGCTTGCTCACTCAATTCCAGCGCCCGCTGATCTTTGCCTTGCGTTTCATAAAGTTCAGCCAAGCTGTCCAGGATTTCTACACGCAAGGAGTTATTGCTAATCCGCGCGCTATCAGCTTGAGCTTTCTCCAAAGCAGTTTGCTCAACTTGTTGACTGTGGGATTTAGCGATCGAAGCAAGATTGAGGTAATACCGGACTCGCTCTTCCGGAGAATCAACGGTAGAAATTTGCGTCAACAGTTCATTCAGCAATGGTAATTCGACATGCTGAGGCTGAGCACGCAACCGGTTTAACTTGATCTGCAACGCCAAGATTGAATCATTCCCCGTTAGTGCCAAGGCTGCTGTAAAGTACTGCTCTGACTTATTCTTGTCCCCCAATTCATGATAGACCACCCCCAGACTGTTGGCGTATCCCGCCTTGTGCTGTGTATCTTCTGCCAGATCGAAGGCTAGCAATAAAGATTCTTCTGCTTCGCCATAACGGTACAAGTGCAATAAGATATTGCCCTTCATACCATAGGCTTGAGATTGCTGGGTTTTAGATACTGCATTCTGTAACGCATTGTTCGCTTCTTGCTCTGCAAGAAAATACTGTCCCTGCGCAAGATAGCTGTTGGCACGCGACAGCGGATCATCAATAGTCACTGATGTAGAAGCGCTGCCACTGAAGTTGAGGGTGAGTCCTGCAATCATTAGAATATTCAGGACAATACGATCTATCATTTTTGCAATCCCTTAGAAGGCATCAAGCCGTGCCTGGAAATGTATCCCATGATCTTGCAAATCCCCATGCTGTTGAGCCGATGTACTTTCCAAGCGATGCGCCCAGAAAAATTCGCTAGTCATTCGATGAAAACGAAGGTGAAAACCAATTCCTGCAGAATAAAGGTGCTGGATAGTTTGTTTGGTAGGCGTTGAGTCGTTATGATTCCAGGCGGCTCCGAAATCAAAGAAAGGAACCAAATCAAAACTGTATTTAGCTTGATTATCCCTGATCCAATGAATGTGTAATTCTGCACTACCCGCGTAGCCATTATCCCTGACCAGTTGATTCTCGCGGTATCCTCGTACCGAATTGCGTCCACCAACTGCCATTCGCTCCAATGGTAGCAATGGATCGTCACTGAGCTGAATCGCGCCTTTTAAAACGAAATCGCTTTTGATGGACGGCAAATTCCATAAACCCCGGGTTTGCCCTAACCATGCAAGATAGTCACTATCGGGATTCAAATGGTTGTTCTGGATCGTTGAGCCCAATGCATCCACACCGACACTAAAAGTGGAGCGAAACGCCCAAACCAGCCTTTGCCAGCGCTCAATATATTCCTGATTGATACGCACAACTGAAACCTGATTTTTACCGTTTGGCATTCCCGGAATAAATGAAAACGACTCACCCAACAAACTGGTTTCGTTATCTTTAACGCCTATACCAGCCGCGAAGGTTAATCGGCGCTTAAGGCTATCGATCAACGTTTGATTGAGTCCTCCTTCAACAGAGAAGGAATTACTCTTAATATTGACATTAGTCAGGGGTTCTTCGGCGATCGATACATTGGTATTATTGGCGGAGAAATAGGCTTTAGTACCATAATCACCCAACGGCATGAGCCAGTTCCCGGAATATTGAAAAGCATCACCACCCGTTGGAGCGCTTGTCAAAAATGTAAAATCCAGATGATCGCCTTGCCTTGTCAAATTTCGCAACCAAATATTCGTACCAATAGCTACTGCGCCAACCGATGGGGCGCGATAATTATCTGTAATTGCTGAGAGCTGATAAAAACGCGAGCGCGTCACTTCCACATCCAATATGCTGAGTCCTCTATGCGTATTGGGTAATAACCGGCCATTCAGACGATCAAACAAGGGATCCGTTAGCAATAAACGAAACCTGTCTTGAAGCTTATTCATGTCCAATGGAGCATTTTTATTGGGAACCAAACGATTTTCGATGTAGCTGCTGCGCAACCACCCTTTCCCTCTGATGTGCATTTCACCAATCTGACCCTCAATAATTTTTATTCGCAGGGTTTTTCCCTGAATCGGGTTGTCTGGAAAGGTAGCACCTGAGGTAATGTAGCCATTTTTAATATAATGCCGGGTAACCTCGCGACGCAATTCCTCTAACTCATCAGCGGTAAGTAGTTTATGTCGATAGGGTTCAGCCAGTCGATTTAACTCATCACTTGAGATAACAGTATTGCCTTCGAACAGGATTGCATCCAGTTCTACGGTTCCTGCCGGTTGGTTATATTGATCTTGGGAAACAGGCTCTCCCGGAGATTTGTCCGGAACGCGAATATCGGGTGTTGCAGGAAGAGGTTCAGGAATAATCAGAAACTTATCACTGGGTCTAAGAACTGTTTCGGGAACGGCACTGTTCTGACAATAAGCCGATAAATGAGAAAGAAATAATAAAATCAGACAGACAAATCTAATCATCTTCATTTCTCCTAAGCCTATTAGGATTGCAGGCGACGTTACAATGAAGTAGCCCGTTATTATGATAGTATCAGATTGCCCTTGTTTGGTAATTCTTTCTGCACCAGCGAAGACATGGCATCATCCCATGTCATATATATACATTGTAGACAGGAATATGGTGACACTCGATTGCTGATAATGATTGCGACTTCTTAAAATACAAAAACCGGCACCCAGTCTACTGGAGCGCCGGTTCTTTCAAGATGATTTATTTCCAGACCGGATTAATCAAACCACTGTAACTTGCTTGCGGCGATATCCCATAAAGCCGATCAATCCCAAACCGGCCAGCATCATGGCATAGACTTCGGGCTCCGGCACAGGAGCAAGATTGGCGGCAACATCAGGTCCGACAACGCCCATTGTTCCAGAATAAGTCAGCACTGAATTGTCGAAGAAGCGGATCGATGCGGTAATCACCATCCCGGCCAGATCAGAAACGGTAGCACCGTAACTGCCATTGCTCGCCACATCCGGATCCCAGGAAAACTGGAATAGATCGAGAGGGTTGTAGCCAGTGAAGTTGAAGCCAAACACCGTAGAACCTACTGCCCCGAACACTGCCGCCGTTCCATTTGCAAGTGGATCATAAATAAAGCTTGAACTGTTCAAACCACCAAATGTCAGTGACTCTCCAGCCAGGCAGCCTGTGTTACCGCAAACCGTACCGGACAGATCAAAAGTAAGGCTTTCAATCATGCCGCTGGTGCCATTAAAGCCTGCGGTATTGATGGAAAACGAATTAAGCGGACCAGGATTGGTGAGTGTGATCGATCCCGGGCTCGCTGCATAGCTCACACCGCTTAGTAGTATTGTAAAGCCAAGAACAAGGGCAACTTGCTTCGTGCTTTTCTGAATTTTCATTTTTACCTCTTTCACTGAAAAACTAAGAATATTATCTGGATTTTTTATACTACGTACCGCAAACCATAAATTGTGCAAATTCAAGAATAAATCCGCCGCACTTAATGTTTAATCTTAACTTATCAAGTTCTCACTTATTTATGAGAAACTCATTGTTATTATGCATAATTTCATCTTGAATTTCTACCGGCAGCAGGAAACTTCCCGGATCATGCTCAACTTATTCATGATTTCACCAGCGCATCGGTAATCTGATTAAAAGGCTTATGC
>CAZDYN010000259.1:0-3657 GCA_964509635.1 uncultured Nitrosomonas sp.
AGTTTCAGCTGTGTTCAATCCCTGCAAAGCACCATAATGTCTTTCATTTAATCGCCAATCTCGAATAACTGGTACCCACATTAAATCCATTTCATCCAACACAATCCCCAGTGTTCGGATGGCTCGTTTTAACACAGATGTATACGCAATATCAAATGCGAATCCATGTTCGCGTAAAAGCTGTCCGGCATTTTGAGCTTCCTGTATGCCTTTTGGTGTTAGATCAACATCGGTCCAGCCGGTAAATCGATTTTCTTTGTTCCAGGCACTTTCTCCATGTCGCAGGAGAACAATTTTTTTCATATTGACCTTTTTATTAAAAGGAGAGTGAATATTATCAAATGGATTAAAAACAATGATATTTTATTATATTTTAGCTATAAACACAGTATCCGACTGATTCTTTCGTGTGAATAGAGTGCAAGTAATGCGCCTTTTCATGAAAAATGATAATGGGTTTTTGCTTCGGATTATTGATAATTAACGAATCGGATGAGATGTAAATGGTCCAAAAATTAAATGGCATCAGTATGTATGCTTAATGCTACTATGTGCAGGCGCGGACGGCGGAGGCAGGAGAAACAAGAGAGTCCTGTACTATTTCCGTTTCTGATAAAATTAACACTTTAAAAATCGAATAAAGTTATATGGAATTATCATTATTTCAAGATCATTTTCTTTTCAGGCTGGAGAATTTACTCTTTGTTATTACAGCTATCATTAGTGGTGTATTGCTGTTATGGCCCGCGGTAACGCGTGGTGGAATTAAAGAAATTGACGCGCGTGAAGCTGTGCAACTGATCAATTACCAGGATGCGCTGGTGCTGGATGTCCGGGATGATAGTGAGTTTGTCGCGGGGCATTTGCCAAATTCTAAACATATACCGTCAGAGAAGATTGAAGAACGTTGGGCAGAGTTGCAGAAGTTTAAAGAAAAACCCATTGTGGTAATTTATCGTGGCGGGATTCGATCCAATCATGCCAGCCAGGTTCTGAAAAAAAACGGCTTTTCTCAAGTAGTTAATCTGATGGGCGGCATTGATTCATGGAAGCGTGCTGGTTTGCCTATGGTCAAGCGCTAGGGAAAGTTAAATGCCCAAGATTATTATGTACACAACAGGTTTTTGTCCTTATTGCAAGATGGCGGAAAACTTGTTGCGCTCAAAAGGCGTGCAAGAAATCGAAAAAATCCGTATTGATCTGGAACCGGATCAGCGTATCGAAATGATGGGAAAAACAGGCCGCCGCACCGTTCCGCAGATATATATCGATGACAGGCATGTGGGCGGATACGATGATTTGATGCAACTGGATCACAAAGGTGAATTGACAGTGCTGCTGGCTAACTGATCCCGATATCACAGGCTGGTGTAATAATAATTGTATTATAGATTAATTTAATTACTGGATAAGACCAACATGAGTGAGCAACAGCAACCGGTTTTCGCTATAGAAAAGATCTATGTAAAAGATTTGTCCTTGGAAATCCCTAATGCACCGAGTATCTTCCTGGAAAGAGATACTCCGGAAATTAACTTGCAGCTCGGAACCAAGAGCCAAGGTATTGGTGAAGAATTGTACGAAGTTCTGCTGACGGTAACGGTAACCGCTAAAATAAAAGATAAGATAATGTTTCTGGTTGAAGCTCAACAGGCGGGTATTTTTCGTATCCGTCATATTCCAGATGAAGAAATTGATCCGGTGCTGGGTATCGGTTGTCCCAATATCCTTTTTCCTTATATGCGTGAAGTCGTATCGGATATTGTTACGCGAGCAGGTTTCCCGCCTGTTATTCTCAATCCGGTCAATTTTGAAGCGCTCTATAATCAAAAGAGAGCGGAAACAAAACTGAATTAATGAAATCTGGAGGTGAATTTGCCAATGAGAAATAGCCTGCTGATTAAATCGTATTGGGCGAAAAGCAGATTTAGAACCTTGTTGGTCAGTGTGTTATTGCTTTTACCAGAGTGCGTGGTTGCTGAAATGGAGTTTTTTTCGATAGCTGAGAATGCCGTTGTTATGTATGACGCGCCTTCTCTGAGGGCGGATAAATTATTTGTCGCGGATCGTTATCTTCCGGTTGAGGTTGTCGTGGATGTGGAAGGATGGGCAAAGGTTCGCGACAGTAGTGGGAGCTTGGCATGGGTTGAAAAAAAAGCTTTGAGTCAGCAGCGTTATGTTGTCGTGATAGTACCATTGGCTGATGTGCACAAGTCTGCCGATATGAATTCGGAATTGTTGTTCCAGGCTGTGGAGAATATCGTCATGGAGCGGTTGGATTCCGATGTGACAGGCTGGGTAAAAGTACGTCATTCCGATGGACAGGTTGGTTATGTTAAAGTCAATCAGGTCTGGGGTTCATGAGAATTGCTGTGCTGGGTGCGGGCGCGTGGGGATCCGCATTAGCAATTAGCCTATCTGCGCGTCATCAAGTCAGTTTGTGGACAAAAGATCCGATTCATGCCATTGAGATGGATCGCCAACGGGTTAATCAGAGCTTTCTTCCGGGGTATCCATTACCTGAGTCTTTAAAGATTACATCGGTACTTAATGAGGCTCTGGATACTGCCGATCTTGCTTTAATCGTCGTGCCGACTGCAGGTTTGCGTGAAACATTGCGCACGCTTGCGACAAGCAAAATCAAGGTGCCGATTATCTGGGGATGTAAGGGGTTTGAATCAGAAACTTCTTATCTGCCGCATCAAATCGTAGAAGAAGAGTACTTTTCTTCGCTCTGTGGTGTATTGTCCGGCCCCAGTTTCGCGGAGGAAGTGGCGCAAGGACTGCCGACCGCTCTGACACTGGCTTCGGGAAATACTGATTTTTCGGGAAAAATAGCAATCGAATTGCATAGTCCCCGGTTGCGTATTTATACCAGCCAGGATGTCGTGGGTGTGGAAACAGGCGGCGCGGTAAAGAATGTGATTACGATAGCGGCAGGTATTTCTGATGGTATCGGGTTTGGGCATAATGCACGTGCAGCCCTGATTACGCGAGGCTTGATGGAAATTACCCGGCTAGGGCTCGGTTTAGGCGGAAATATGGAAACCTTCATGGGATTGGCCGGAGTTGGCGATCTGATTTTGACGAGTACCGGAGATTTATCCCGGAATAGACGGGTAGGGTTGATGCTGGCTGAAGGAAGATCGTTGGATGATATTCTGAATCAGTTGGGTCATGTTGCTGAAGGTGTACATACAGCGCAATCGGTATTGCGGTTAGGTAATCAATTGAATATCGAAATGCCAATCACACAGGCGGTTTGCAGCATCTTGCATGGTAATGTATCGGCCCGGACAGCGGTTGAAGTGTTGCTAAATCGCGAACAGAAATCAGAAATTTATTGATGTGAAATCAGTGAGAGAGGTTTCAAGTAATTTCTGTATTTTGCTAATAGTTAATTGTTTTTACGAAACTTTATACTCGGTGTGAGTAATTGGTTTCTTTTTTGCCCATTGATCGGCTGGATAAGTGATATGGCTGGAAGGCCTTAATTTGCTTGACCGGGCGTTTACAGCTTGATATAAGAGCGACTGCAGTACTTGCTTGTGATTTAATTACCATTAACCAAGAAGGGGAATTATATGAACAAATCCGAACTCATCGAAGCTATCGCAAAATCGGCTAAAATTTCTAAAGCCTCAGCAGGCAGTGCAT
>CAZDYN010000260.1:0-3639 GCA_964509635.1 uncultured Nitrosomonas sp.
GGATGGTCTTAGCCGATACGCTGACATTGGCAAATAAATTGAAACCTGATCTGATCATCGATTTCGCCACTTTGACAGGTAGTATGAAAACTGCTTTAGGTTCACGCTATAGCGGCATCTTTAGCAATCACGATGATTTATTGCAGAAAGCCATTTCCGCAGGCAAAAAGAGCGGAGAACGCGTGTGCGCTTTTCCAATGGACGCTGATTACGAAGAAAGCCTTGATAGCGCGATTGCGGATATTAAGCAATGTGAATTAGGCGGAGATTTCGATCATATTCTCGCCGCCTGTTTTCTGCGGCGGTTTGTTGATGATATACCCTGGTTGCATATGGATTTATCCGCCAGCAGCCACAAGGACGGTTTGGGAGCGGTCGATAGCGAAATTACCGGATTCGGTGTCAGTTGGGGAATTGAATTTCTAAAAAATATTTGATGACGCAATATCTCCGCGAAGGAGATACTGGCTTATCGAGGTAATACCGCTAGCTTTTCATAATGACCAGTTTTTGACCGATGGATAAATTCTCATCGCTATTATTCCATCGCTTGATCTGATCAATCGTTGTGCTATAGCGCCTTGCGATTTCATACAGCGTGTCGCCTTTCTTTACGATATAAACATTTGACCGGTAGTTTTGTAACTGCCTGCGCTGTTGTGCAATATTGTCAGTCTGACTCTCGGCAACAATCTGCGGCACTAATATCATCTGCCCCAGCGTCAGATTTTTATTCCGGGCAATGCCGTTGATGGTTTGTAATTGTTTTACGTTCGTGCGGTGGCGAGTTGCAATCTCATTGATATTTTCCCCTTTCTTGACATGATAGATCCGCCATGAAATTCTAGGGTTTTGATAGGTCTCCAGATTTTTCAGAAAGATTTCTTTATTGTCTTTAGGTAACAATAAAGTACGGGGTTCATCAAATACTTTAATGACATAACGGTTATAAGCCGGATTTAATGCAGTGAATTCAACTTCGGAGATATTGGCGAGGCGGGTAACAAGGGAAATATCGATATGCTCATGTATCTTCACTTCATCAAAATACGGTCGATTCGGTACCGGTAACAATCGTAAGCCATATTTCCTTGAATTGGCAATCATATCCTTGACTGCCAATAACCGGTACACATAATGCTTGGCCTCAATCGGCAGGTTCAGATCATAAAAATTGGTTGATCTTCCCTTCTGAATATTTCTGGATAACACTTTGCTGACAGCAGTCTCGCCTAAATTATAGGCCGCGATGGCCAGCTTCCAGTTATCAAACTTCTGATAAAGATATTCCAAATAATCAAGAGCAGCCTGAGTGGATGCGATCACGTCACGGCGATCATCATGCCAGACATTCTGCGTCAATCCAAAGATTCTCCCCGTTGCCGGTATAAATTGCCATAAGCCCGCGGCCTGACTGTTCGATTTAGCCAATGGATTGTAAGCGCTCTCAATTACCGGTAATAATGCAATCTCCATCGGCATGCCGCGGCGCTCAACTTCTTCCACAATATAAAACAGATATCGTTCGCTACTTGCAACGATGCGGTTAAACGCTTCCGGATTTTGAGCAAAGGGCGCTTCAATTTTACGAATTGCTTTACTGTCGGGGGGAAGTGCCAGTGCAAATCCGCTACGAATGCGATCCCACAAATTCGCATATTGAGTATTGACTTGTTCTTGTACTAATTTATCCGCAGAAACATTAAACGATAATAGCGAACCAGTCCAGAAAAGCAGCGATATCAGTAAAACAAAAAGGCCATTTCTTTTTAAAATCATCTATATATGTTATATTCTATTACCATACCAGCCAACAGGATATATAAAAATTTGATCTTTGCAAACTGTTTTTTACATCAAAAAATACAGATCATTAATTAAAAATACTACCAATCAATAAGTTATTTAATAATCCTCAAAGTATTCATTAAGAATCACCCTCGAATATTCGATTGACTGTTAAATTCCTGAAGCAAAATCGCCGGTTCCGGTTGCCATCCCTTTTTCCGATGATCAACAGTGACGTTGGTAAAAATACCGCCGCGCACATAAAAACGCGCAATCAACCGGATATACCTCGGCTTTAAAACCGCAACGAGATCATCGAGAATTTTGTTGGTTACCGCTTCATGAAACACACCCTCATCCCGGTATGACCAGATATAGAGTTTCAGGCTTTTAAGCTCAATACATTTTTTGTCCGGAATATAATCCAGAATTAAGGTGGCAAAATCAGGCTGTCCCGTTTTGGGGCACAAACAGGTAAATTCCGGAATTTCCATATGAATATGATAATCTCGGTCTGTAAATGGATTGGGAAATGTTTCAAGTGTCTTCTCTGGTTTACTGGCCATTCTTCGTGCTCACGTTTAAATTAATTCAGTTACAATAATATGAATAGCGTTATGCGCTTCCCTTTCTATTATAACTGCCTTACCTGATAAACAAAAAATTGCGCTTAGCCCATATCAAGCTTGCCGGCTTCAAATCATTTGTAGATCCCGTTGTAATTCCTGTTTCCCATGATCTTGTCGGCATCGTCGGCCCTAATGGATGCGGAAAATCAAATATCATCGACGCATTACGGTGGGTGCTGGGTGAATCGAAAGCTTCCGCTTTACGGGGTGATTCGATGCAGGATGTCATTTTTTCCGGATCGGATAACCGCAAAGCTGTCGGGCGAGCCAGTGTAGAAATTGTTTTTGATAATCACTTAAACAAAATAACCGGACAATGGTCCAGTTACGCCGAGATCGCCATCAAACGCGTTCTTCAGCGGGACGGCATCTCAAGTTATTACATCAATAATCTTCAAGTACGGCGGCGTGATATTACCGATTTGTTCCTCGGCACAGGCGTCGGAGGCCGGGGTTATGCCATTATTGAGCAAGGCATGATTTCACGCATTATAGAGGCCAAACCGCAGGAGTTAAGAAGTTTTCTGGAGGAAGCCGCTGGAATCTCGCAATATCGCGAAAGAAGACAGGAAACTTCCTCACGGCTTGCGGAATCCCGGAAAAATCTCACCCGCCTGGAAGATATTTGCCAGGAATTAAAAACACAACTGCAGCATCTGGAAATTCAGGCAGAAACCGCGCAGCAATATCAATCATTGCAGGAAAAACTGCATCTCTCGCAATCCTTGCTATGGCTGCTGCGTAGAGCCGAGGCCATGAAACAGCGTCATCATGCGGAAAAAGAGATTCACAAACTTGAAACCGAACTAAGCGCCGTTCTTTCAGATCAGCATGATGCGGAAAAGGAATACGAGAAAGTTCGCGCGCAAGAATATTCCGTCAATGACAGGCTGCTTCAAGCACAGGGACAGTTATATGCCGCCGATGCCGGGATAGGACGCCTGGAGCAGGAAATCGGTCACCTGGAAAGCACGCATGAGCGGCTGATGCAGCAGATTCTGCAAGTTGAAAATCAACTGCAAAAAAACCATCTGCTGAAGGAAGTGAAATCGGAAAATCTGACGCACTGGCGTCAGGAAAAGACAAAAGCCGAATTAACTCAGCAAGAAAGTATTCTGAAAAATAATAAGGAAAATAATAAATTTCCTGTCATTGAAACAGCATTCCTCGCTTGTCAGGACGAGTTAAACCAGCTCCGGCATAACCTGCTCCTGATTGAGCA
>CAZDYN010000261.1:0-3634 GCA_964509635.1 uncultured Nitrosomonas sp.
ATTGACCAGAAATCCTGTTTGAGGATATCTGATGCTTCCGTAAAGGTTTCCTGAACGATGGGTAAATCGGCGTACCCATTCATCATTCCAACCGATTGTGATCCTTGACCTGGAAATACAAATGCAAATTTCATAAATCACCAGCGCAGTAAAACTGCGCCCCATGTAAAACCGCCGCCGACACCTTCCAGCAGAATCAGTTGATCAGGTTGAATACGCCCGTCACGTACTGCAAGGTCAAGCGCGAGCGGAATGGAAGCTGCGGAAGTGTTGCCATGTTTGTCCACGGCTACCACGACTTTATCCATCGGCAAACCCAGTTTCTTTGCGGTCGACTGGATAATCCGTATGTTGGCCTGATGAGGAATCAGCCAGTCGATATCGGTGGATTGCAGATTATTTTTCGCTACCGCTTCCTGCACGACTTCTTCCAGAACTTTAACGGCGAATTTAAAAACGGCATTGCCTTCCATATTGATGTAAGGCGTGCCTTGCACTTTTCCGCCGCTGATACATCCGGGGGCGGATAGAATGTTGCTATGACTGCCGTTGGCGTGAAGATGCGTGGATAAAATGCCGGGCCGGTCACTTTGCGAAAGCACCACTGCTCCCGCTCCGTCGCCAAACAAAACACAGGTGCTGCGATCGTTCCAGTCGAGAATCCTTGAATAGATTTCGCTGCCGACCACCAGGGCATTACGGCATTTGCCCGAACTGACAAACATGTCGGCCGTGGCTAATGCATAGATAAAGCCGCTGCAAACGGCCTGCACATCAAATGCCGGGCAATTTTCGATACCCAGTTTGTTTTGCAGAATACAAGCGGTGCTCGGGAAAATCATGTCCGGCGTGGTGGTGGCGACAATAATCAGATCGATATCTTTACCGGTTACGCCCGCCGCCTGCATGGCGTTCTGGCACGCATACATGGCCAGATCACTGGCGACCTGATCCTCGCCGGCAATATGCCGCTGCGTGATACCCGTTCGCGTTCGTATCCATTCATCACTGGTATCCACCATGCGTTCCATATCAAGGTTGGTGAGTATTTTTTCCGGTAAGTAACTACCTGTTCCAGTGATTCTTGAATACATTATCGTGTTATTTCTTTAGAAGAGTGTTGAGAATGCCGGGAGTACTCGGCTACCCGCTCACTGATTCGCCGCAGCATTCCGCCGCGCACTTCATCGGCGGCGCGCTGGATGGCAAATCCAAAAGCATATTTATCCGCGGAACCGTGGCTTTTAATCACGATACCGCGTAAGCCCAGAAAACTAGCGCCATTGTAACGGCGATGATCCACCCGGCGCTTAAAGGATTTGATTACCGGCAGCGCAATGACGCCAGCCAGTTTGGTCAGCAGATTCCGCTTGAATTCTTCACGCAAGTAGGTTGCCAGCATTTGTGCCAGGCCTTCCGAGGTTTTTAAGGTGATATTGCCGACAAAACCGTCACAAACCACGACATCCGTAGTCCCTTTATAGATATCCGTGCCCTCGACATTACCATAAAAATTAAGCCCGCTATGACGCAGTAACTCGGCCGCCTGTTTGACGATTTCATTTCCCTTGATTTCTTCCTCGCCCACGTTGAGCAGTCCAACGCTTGGGGAAGCCTTATTTTCCACCGAGGATACCAGCGAAGCGCCCATGATTCCAAATTGAAACAGGTGCTCTGCCGTGCAATCGACATTGGCGCCCATATCCAGTACATACGTATGACCGGAAATGGTGGGTAATACGACGGCCAGGGCAGGGCGATCAACGCCTGGAATGGTTTTTAATACAAACCGTGATGTGGCCAGTAATGCGCCTGTGTTTCCGGCACTGATACAGGCTTGCGCTTCACCTGTTTTTACGAGATTAATGGCGACACGCATGGAAGAATCTTTTTTCCCGCGCAAGGCTGCTGCGGGCGATTCATCCATGCTGACAACCTCGCTTGCCGGATGCAGGCGGATCCTCGGACCAAACTCAATCTTCGCGGCGCGCAACTCGGCTTCAATGGCATCAGGAATGCCCACCAGAATGATGTTGGCGTGTGGATCCCGGCGCAGGTAATCAAGCGCGGATGGAACGGTTACATGAGGGCCATGATCACCGCCCATGCAATCTATTGCTACGGTAATATCCAATTTCAGTGCTCTTGTGGCTGGGAGAAACTATATATTATTCAGTGCGGCTTGTAGCAATAGGGATGATTTTTAATCGTTCTTGGTTTTAACTACTTTCTTGCCACGATAATATCCGTTGGGACTGATATGGTGTCGCAAATGAATTTCTCCAGTGCTTGATTCTACAGCTAATGGCGGACTGGTCAGAAAATCGTGTGAACGGTGCATGCCGCGTTTCGATGGGGATTTTTTATTTTGTTGAACTGCCATGTGAATAACTCCTTGAACTCAATTTGTCTTTTTCAATGCCGCCAATGCTGCAAAGGGATGTGCTGATTGTGTTTTGCCGGTCAAATTATCTTCGCTTGATTTCAGTTTAAGCGTACTGCACTCATTATCTGCATGGCGTGATGAAATGGATAAGCTGAGGATGACCTCGTCTTCAATTAAACTGACCACATTCAAATCAGGTGTTGCTAAAATAGAATCAACGGTATCGTCCGCGTCGGCCTGACTCAATTCCACTTCATTTTTCGCCAGTAACAGAAATGTCTGTAGATTAATATCATGTGCCAATTTATCAAGGCAGCGCTGGCAGCTGAGGTGCATTCTGCCTTCGATTTGCAGATATAGGCCGGGTTTTTTGTCCTTGTCGAACCGGCCGTTGATTTGATAGATTAGCTCCCCCTCCGTGTCAAACAGCAAATCATGCAAACGCGCAAGCTCAACCAGCGGGATTTTACCACGGTGACTGCCCGCATTTTGTACAAAATCCAGGGGATCTATGACTAACCTAACAGACATAAGGCGCGCATGTTATATTTTTTACTCGTAAGTGTCAAAAAATAGAGAAGGAAATTTTGAAAACACAACGCATTACCGCGAAAATTATACTCGGATCCAGCTCCATTTATCGCAAGGAATTGCTTCAGCGGCTGCAAATTCCTTTTGAAACATGCCATCCGGAGATTAATGAAATGGCGCTGTCCAATGAAACTCCCGAACAAACGGCGGTGCGTCTGGCTGAAGCAAAAGCCCGCGCGGTGGCGGTAATTTATCCTCAGGCGCTTATTATCGGTTCTGATCAAGTGGCCGCATTGGGAGATATTCGCCTTGGCAAGCCGTTGAATCATGTTAAGGCAACCGAGCAGTTACGGTTGGCCCGAGGCAGGGAGGTTGTTTTTTACACCGCTTTATGCTTGCTGAATAGCGCGACTGGCCGGTTGCAGATGCGTGTTATTCCTTACCATGTAAAATTCCGCCCACTCAGTGACCGGCAAATTGAAAATTATCTGCTCAAAGAGCAGCCTTTTCATTGTGCCGGTAGTGCAAAATCCGAGGGACTCGGGATTGCGCTCATTGAACGCATGACAGGGGATGACCCGAACGGGTTGATCGGATTACCGCTTATCGCTTTGGTTGATATGCTGGCGATCGAAGGAATAGAAGTAATCTAGGAGTCTGCCGGACTTAAGCAATCGTAGCGAGCCAAGTGGGAGAGCGAGAGCGGATTTTCTCAAT
>CAZDYN010000262.1:0-3632 GCA_964509635.1 uncultured Nitrosomonas sp.
TCTCATCTACGGCATCATGCTCTATAACAGTCTGGTTGATATCAAGCATAGCGTGTCGCAGGCGTGGTCGAATATCGATATTCTTTTGAAGCAGCGCCATGACGAACTGCCCAAGCTGGTCGAGACCTGCAAGCAATATATGGGTTTCGAGCAGGAGACACTCAAGCAGGTGATTGCAGCACGCTCGCAAGTGGCCGTTGCGCGGGAGGCGGGCAATATCGGCGCGCTGGGTTCCGCGGAAAATAGGCTGCGGGTTGGGCTGGGCAATCTGTTTGCCGTCGCGGAAGACTATCCGGAATTGAAAGCCAGCGAAAAATTCCAGCATTTGCAGGCGCGCATCAGCGGACTGGAAAACAGCATTGCCGATCGCCGTGAGTATTACAATGAAGCAGTCAAAATCAATAACGTGCGCATTGAGCAATTTCCCGATGTCATCATCGCCCAGTGGTTTAAATTCAAACCGCGCGATTTGCTCGAGTTCAGCGATGCGGATAAGCAGGACGTGAATATCGGCAAATTGTTCGGCTGACGCAAGGCTTCCGCATGGACATCGTGCTGGCTGAACTTGCACCGGAAGATTATCCCTTCGTGCTGGGCGCGTCGATACTGGCTGCGTTGTTCAGTCTTTATCTGTTTATCCGCAACTGGAAGCGGCTGCGCATCATCGAGGATACGCCGACCGCCCGGCTACGTTCCGCACATCAGGGGTATATCGAACTGGAAGGGAAAGGTCAGTTGATTGATAACCGTCCTATTTATGCGCCGTTATCCAATCATCCCTGTCTGTGGTATCGCAGTCAGATCGAGCAGCAGGAAACTTTTACCGAAAATGGCCGCACGCAAACGCGCTGGAATGTCGTGTACAAAAATATCAGTGATCACCGCTTCATGCTCACGGATGGCGTGGATAATTGCTATGTCGATCCACATGATGCGGAAGTGAACGGCAACGAGAAACTGGTGTGGTATGGAAACACCGAGTGGCCCGTCCGCACGCAAATACTGGAGAGCCAGTCGATAGTCCATGCGATGGCAAACCGCTATCGCTACAGTGAATGGCTGATCCTGACGGGACAGCCGCTGTATGTGCTGGGGCAGTTCAAAACCTGGTCTGCCATGGCGCAGCAGTCGGTCCGGGATGTGATGATCCATGTGTTGAATGACTGGAAACGGAATCAGCCGGAGCTGCGGAATCGTTTTGATGCCAATAACGATGGCGGGATTGACCAGGAAGAATGGGAAGTTGCGCGTCAGGAAGCGCGATCCGAAGCGCAGAAAATTCATGATCAACTGGCGCTGCAACCGGATGAAAACATCATGACCAGGCCGGACAATCCGGGGCGTCCTTTTATCATATCGGTTTATCCGCAAGCCATCCTGGCGCGTAAATACCGCCGTAATGCCTATGCCGCATTGACGGCGTGTATCGCCTTTATCTGCACTGCCGTCTGGCTGGTGCACGCGCATGGGTGATGGCTATATTGAGTTTTGAGTAATCCGCATGAAATATCCGGGTTAGCGCCAGAACAGTTTGGACCGCGCCAGCCGCTGCCAGACGGCTGGCGATAGTTGCGCATGTTGCGCAGCTTCAAATTCCAGTGCGCCGCTGAGCCGGCCCAGTTCAAAACCGAGCGGAGCGTTTTTTTTCGCTAACGTGCGTAGCAATTGCAGCGCGATATGCCGGTCGTTTTCAATCCCCAGCTTATCCTGTAATGTTGCCAGGGCGGTGATGAACGGATGCGCGTGTTTTCCGTAGAGCGGTGCAAAAGCCTCCGCGCTGTAACGCATTTTCTTGGCGGCAATGCGTGCCAGGTGACGCTCGGCCGGATTCAGCCGGGCGAAGCCGCGGCAGCGCCTGCGCAGCCTCTGCCAGCGTTTTTCGAGAATCGTCTCCGCCCATGCCCTGGCATCGCGTTTGCGTGCATCGGCGGGCGTCACCAGCAAACTGCGGCCGATGTCGAGCACGAGCTGGGTAAATGCAGGTTTCGATAACGAGGCTTGCGCTTGTTGGCGGGCCTGCGCGGCCGTGTCGCGCAACAGCGTCATGGCTGCATGAGGTGTATTTTCTGACGATTCTGTCAAGGCTGCCCGGATGCCGGGCAAAGTTTCATGCAAGAATACATCCCAATCGCGCGCCGGATTCAACTCATGCATCAATTCGCGCAGCGGCCGATCCCAGGAGGCGGGTGTTATCCGGCCCGATGATTGCGCCAATCGCGTGCCGGTACGTAATCTGCGCAAGGCAACGCGTAACTGATGCAGGTATTCGATATCGTGCGCATGTTCCAGAAAGCCGGGTATATTGGCCGATAATTGCACCAGCGCCGCTTGCTGGATGGCATTGCAGGCTTCACTTGCGGTCTGGTTCTGATCAATGGCCGGGCGGATGGTTTTGACCGGGGCCGGGCTCATCGCGCCGCACAAAACATAACCGCGCTCTGCCTTGCTGCGCGGTTCAATGTGCAATGGCGCTTGTTGTAATAACTGTGTGGCGATATCAAACAGAAATGCCGGAACTCCGGATTTGAGTTCGATTTCCACTTCGCAAATATCCCGGCATGTTTCTCCCGCCTGGATTTTTCCGGTATCCAGCGCTACTTCGGCATGCGCCGTATGACTGCTTATTAACCAGGCGGTACGCTGAAACTGGGTGGTGAACACCGGTGCGATGCGTTTGAGCTTGAGTCCGGCGAGCAGATCCAATGCCGCTTGCGGCAACACGGAAAAATCCGGATGGCCGCCATCCGTGACCGTCATTTCCCATTCCGGGCGGCTCGTCAATGCGCCGACCGGCTGCGATTCGGTCTTCAATGTCTGAATCCATTGATTGCCCGCCCGGCGCAGGCGTAACGCAATGCCGCGCCGCATCAGATCAAACTTCGGGGTATCGAAATAAATGCTGAGTAAGGCGTGCTGCTGCGGCGTGCACGAGCTCAGCAGGGGATGGCGGCGGATGCGTGCCGCATGGCGCGGATGCAAGGCCAGTTTCAATTCAATTTCCATAAAGATTTCTCTGTTTGGATCATACTGCTGCATGCAGCGGCCGGAGCGAATACTTTATTACTCAATCTTCAAGGTATCAAAGTTGATTCCCGTGGGAGCCGGCGGTGTTTTCAGTTTCATGTCTTCCAGCGCGCTGACGATTTGATCCGCAATGAGCAGATTGCGATACCACTTGTGGTTGGCCGGAATGATATACCACGGTGACTGATCGGTACTGGTGGCAGCCATCATGGTCTCGAATGCCTCGATATAATTTTTCCACAATTTGCGTTCCTCCAGATCCGCGTCGTTGAATTTCCAGCGTTTCTCCGGATTATTGATGCGTTCTTCCAATCGTTTCTTCTGCTCGTCCTTTGAGATATGCAGGAAAAACTTCAGAATTACCGTGCCGCTTTCGGATAATAATTCCTCGAACTCCCTGATCTGATTAAAGCGCTGCGTGACTACCTTGTCCGATATCAATCCATGTACCCGGGTGATCAGCACATCTTCGTAATGCGAGCGGTTGAAAATACCGATCTGGCCTTTGGCGGGGGCTTTCTGGTGCACACGCCACAGAAAATCATGACCGAGTTCCTCCGGCGATGGCGTCTTGAATGTCACCACCTTGCAGCCTTGCGGATTGACAC
>CAZDYN010000263.1:0-3625 GCA_964509635.1 uncultured Nitrosomonas sp.
GCAAAGGCCAATTCCTCAGCAGTCATGGTGCCGGCATCCAGACCGGTATAAACATCACCTTTGAAAGCAAGTATCGCCTGCCTGGCGTTCTCCAGTGTGAACGGGCGCTTCCATGCGAAATAGCGGTTGGAATTCAAAAGCGCCAGTTTGGGGCTGATCGACATCAGTTGGCCAATTTGATCCGGCTCCAGTTTACGCAGTGCATCGATCAGTTCGGCGGAATCGTCGAGGAATCCGGGCTGCGTATGCTCCGGGGTGATGGGCGGCGTTTCAAAATCCAGTGTTTTGGCCGGTGAAATAACAATGATCATGCGTTGTCATCCTGAAATAAAAAATACTATCAGATTTATTCACGGTGTAAGGATTACTTGTAATTTGCGCACGAAACCCCCAACTATAGCAAACATCACAAACCAACAATGAGATCGTTTGTTGTCAATTAAAGGAGCGAATTATGCTTGGGTATCGTAATTTTTTCATGGTGTTGATGTTGGGCTTGCTGGTGCCGCTGAATCTGCTGGCGCAGGGTAACGGCATAGAAAGTTTGCGGCAAACCAGCAAAGCATTCGCGGAAGTCGCGCGCAAGGTTTCGCCGTCGGTGGTGTTGATCCAGGTCGAGAGAGAAAACGAAAGCGGCAGACAAGCACCCTTTGGTTTTCCGTTTGGTGAGGGCGAACGGTGGCCGTTCGGGGATGATCTGTTTAAACGTTTTTTCGGCGAACGTTTTCCGGATATGCCACGATTTAACGCGCCGCCGGGAGAACAGCGTTCCGTCGTGGGGCAAGGCTCCGGCTTTGTGTTTTCTTCCGGAAACAGAGCGTTGAGCAATAAAACGTATATTCTTACCAATAATCATGTAATCGAGGGCTCTGGCAAAATTATTGTCAAATTTCTCGATGGCCGTGAGTTCGAAGCAAAAATCAAAGGCACGGATCCGAAATCGGATATTGCGGTCATCGAAATTGAAGCCAGCGGCTTGCCTGAAGTGACACTGGGTGATTATTCCCAGCTGGAAGTCGGCGAGTGGGTGGTGGCAATCGGCAATCCTTTCGGTTTGAGCCATACCTTGACGGTCGGCGTGGTGAGCGCCAAAGGCAGGACATCCCTCGGTATTAATGACTATGAAGACTTCATTCAGACTGACGCAGCCATTAATCCAGGCAATTCCGGCGGTCCGCTGGTGAATCTGGATGGCGAAGTGGTCGGCATGAATACCGCGATTTTCAGCCGCAGCGGCGGATACATGGGTATCGGTTTCGCCATCCCGGTCAATCTGGCGGAACGCATCGCCAATCAATTGATCAATCAAGGCGAAGTGGTGCGCGGTTATCTGGGTATCATGATCCAGCCGTTAACCGCAGACTTGGCAAAATCTTTCGAGCTGAAGAATGACAAAGGCATACTGATCGCCCAGGTAGCGAAGAATTCGCCTGCTGATAAGGCAGGCCTTAAGGCGGGTGATGTGATTGTGAGTTATCAGGGACAGCCTGTGAGCGATACCGGTGATTTCCGCAATCAAGTCGCATTGGCGCAACCGGGTAGTAACGTGGCATTTGATATTATCCGCGACGGCAAGCAGCGCAGCGTTACTGTGAAAATTGACAAGCTCAGCGACAACAAGCTCGCGGCGCAGGAATCATCACAAGCGAGCGGTAAACTCGGTTTGATGGTGCAGACCATCACCGCCGATCTGGCGCGGCAATTTGGCGTAAAAGCCGGGCAGGGTGTGATCGTAACCGAAGTGGCGCCCGGATCGGTGGCCACGATGGCGGGTATCAACCGCGGCAGCGTGATTCTGGAAGTGAACCGTAAAGCGGTGAATACGGCGGCCGAATTCAATGAGGCCGTGAAAAGCAGTGTCAATAATAAAGTGCTGCTATTGGTGCGGGATGACGAAATGTCGCGTTATGTAGTACTGAGTTGGCGCTGATCGGGTCACGCTTCCGGCGATGAGTCCGGAGTAGGGGATTGTGGGGCTGGGAGGCGCGTTTACTGTGCGTGGGGCGGCGAGCATTGATTTGCTTGTTTCCGCACGCACTGCTTGTGGAATCGTTTGTGGTGTTTGAGTCAGCGATTTTATGATGTGCGCGATCCCATGTTAGGATGGTCAAAAATCCATAATTCATTGACCGGCCATGAACATTCCTTCAGAAATTCTCGCATTGCATCCCGATATGCGCCGCTGGCGCAGACAGATACACCAGCATCCGGAAACCGCTTTTGAGGAAACCGCAACCGCGCAATTGATTGCCGGGCAATTGCAACAAGCCGGTATTGAAGTGCATCAGGGACTCGCCGAAACCGGCGTCATCGGTGTTCTGCGCCGCGGCAGCGGCACTAACAGCATCGCCTTGCGCGCCGATATGGATGCGCTTTATATCCAGGAGAAAAACCGCTTCGAACACGCATCATGCCGCAATGGGAAGATGCACGCCTGCGGACACGACGGGCATTGCGCCATGCTGCTCGGTGCGGCGTGTTATCTTGCTGAATATGGCTGTTTCGACGGCACGGTGTATTTCATCTTCCAACCGGCGGAAGAATGCCGTGCCGGTGCGCATCAAATGATCCGCGAAGGCTTGTTCGAGCAATTCCCGGCGCAGCGGGTGTTCGGCATGCATAACTTCCCGGATGTGCCCGCCGGTCATTTCGCCGTCAAAACCGGACCGATGATGGCCTCGTTCGATTGCTTTGAAATCAACCTGAGCGGACAAGCGACTCATGCCGCGATGCCGCACCTGGGCAGCGATGTGCTGGTCGCTGCCGCGCATTTGATCACCCAATTGCAAACCATCGTCAGCCGCCGGATCGATCCCGCCGCTGCCGCGGTGGTCAGCGTCACGCAAGTGCACGGCGGCAACACTTGGAATGCGCTGCCGGATTCAGCCGTCATTCGCGGCACCTTTCGCAGCTTTAAAGATACCGTGCGCGAACAACTGCAACACGGCATCCGCCACCTGACCGAAAGCGTAACTCAAGGCTTCAAGCTGCAAGCCGGCATCCATTTCAACCCGGAAAATCCCGGCTATCCGGTCACGATCAACAGCCCGGATGAAACCGCCAGCGCCATTCGCGCCGCCGCTGCCGTCGCCGGTGAACAATGCGTCAATACCGCACCAACTCCCAGCATGGGCGCGGAAGACTTCGCCTTCATGCTGCAACAGAAACCAGGCTGTTATATCTGGATCGGCAACGGCAGCTCGGAAGGCGGCTGCTTATTGCATAACCCCCGCTACGATTTTAACGATGAGATTCTGCCGCTGGGTGCGGCGTATTGGGCCAAACTGGTTGAAAATGAACTGCCAGCTTAGTTCTTTTGAGAATTGACTTAACTGATGCCGGATCAATAACCACTTTTTCTTGGCGCTTGATCTTTAAGAAAGGGATCAGTTCGGTCAAAATTAAATTAAGTGATTGGTCACGATAGTGTTTTCGTCAATCAGACCATCCAATTCGATCTTCCCTTTGAATTTCTTAAGATCCGAGATTTTTGATTTCCGGATCAGCTCCTCTAGTGCCAACACGATAACGGCTGTTTTGGTCTCGGCGCAAATTATACGCATTGCTTCGTTTAACAGGCCGTTGAAAAACGTTTTCGAGGCAGCCGATACAAGGCAAAAACAGG
>CAZDYN010000264.1:0-3623 GCA_964509635.1 uncultured Nitrosomonas sp.
TTTTGCATAAAACGTATGGACCAGTTGTGCTATTTCTTCTTCACTATATAAACTTGGATCAGGCATAGAAAATGGTGATTGACTCATGATTTTGTTCAGATTACCTCTTAAAATATTGCTGGTTAATGGATCAGTCCATAATAGATTTAAAGTAGGACCGTCTAATGTGATACAAATACGATTGAAATATTTTATGATGAGACAATTAAGTTTATCTTTGGTTGTCTGGATTGTCCAACCCGGGGGCAACCTGAACAATTCCATGGCGCGCCGGTCATTGTAAATGACCCCTGATTATCTGGAGTATCAATCAACATGAAAAACCTGTACGGAAAAGCGCTGCTGGTTGATCCGGCGCACACCAAGTCTACTGCATTTACGCGCGAAGAACGTGAACGCTATGGCTTGCGTGGATTACTGCCTTACGAAGTTGCCAGCATCCATAAACAAATTGAACGCGTTTTAGGCAGCATGCGCTGCAAAAACAGCGCTATCGAAAAATACATTTTTTTAAATGCTTTGCTGGAACGTAATCAGCGGCTTTTTTATCGCACACTGATCGATCATATTGAAGAAATCATGCCACTGGTTTACACCCCGACCGTTGGCGAAGCATGCAAGGAATTTGCACATATTTTCAGAAAACCGCAAGGGTTTTATATTACGCCGCAAGATCGCGGAGAAATTGCGGCTATTCTGAAAAACTGGCCGGAAGAAGATATCCGGGTTATTGTTGTAACCGACGGGGAACGTATTCTGGGTTTAGGGGATTTGGGTGCCAACGGTATGGGTATACCGATCGGCAAAATCGCCTTGTATGTGGCCTGCGCCGGAATTCATCCGGCGCAATGCATGCCGGTCATGCTCGACGTTGGCACGAACAATATACCACTGCGTGAGGATCCGCTGTATCTGGGTTATCCCTATCCACGCATCGGCGGCGAAGCTTACCGCTCGCTGGTTGATGAATTTGTCAAAGCCGTTCAATCGCGTTTTCCACATGCATTGATCCAGTTTGAGGATTTCCTTACGCCTCATGCGTTTGAATTCTTAGAGCGCTATGGTGAGCAGGCCCGCTGTTTTAATGACGATATTCAAGGCACTGCGGCGGTTACATTAGCTGGCATTTATACCGCATGCCGGATTACCAGGAAAAAATTCACTGATCTGAATATCATGTTCCTAGGCACGGGCTCAGCGGCAAGCGGCACAGCGGAATTGGCGGTGGATGCATTCTGCGCGGCGGGATTAAGCGAATCGCAAGCACGGAAACGGTTATGGTTTATCGATAGAAAAGGATTGGTAACATCGGCAAACGAGAATATCAAACCGCGTATCAAACCTTACGCCCATGAACATACGGCTTGCAGTTTTGCTGACGCCATCGGCGAAGTTAAACCGGATGTGCTCATAGGAGCTACCGGTATGGCCGGGACATTTACTGAAGCCATTGTGCGTAAAATGGCAGCGGTGAATGAACGCCCGGTGATCATCGCTCTGTCGAATCCAACCTCGCATACCGAATGCACTGCAGAACAGGCTTACCGCTGGAGCGATGGGCGCGTCATATTCGCCAGCGGCAGCCCATTTGATGAGGTACCGTACGGAAATCAATTGCTCAAGCCCGCTCAAGGCAATAATGCTTATATTTTTCCAGGTATCGGTCTAGGGATTCTCGCCAGCGGTGCCCGGCTGGTAACGAAAAGTATGTTTCTGGCCGCTGCTGAAGTGCTGGCAAGCATTGTTACACCACAAGAAATTCACAATGGTTCAATCTATCCTGCGTTGACTCGCGTACGCGAAGTATCACATGCAATTGCGGTTGCCGTTTGCCGGGTAGCCGCACAAGAAGGATTAGCGGAATTGCGCTTGCCTGAAGATCTGAATAGTTATATCAAGTCACTAATGTACGAGCCTAATTACTAGATGTGCTAAATGTCAGCAGATCCTAAAGTTCTAAATAAAAGTGTCGATAAGGCTCTCAATAAAATTCATTATGAGGAATAAAAGTGAAAATTGATAAATCTTTACAGCCGGTTTCGACCGTATCTGTCAGTGATGGAAAAAGACGCACTGATATCATACAAAATCCAAGTGCAGACCAAGAAAACAATGTGCATTTGAGTCCAAATGTTGCGAAACTTCAAAACATAGATAGCAATTCTGCCAGTAATTCGATTATTAACTCGGCACGTGTACAGGAAATAAAGCAAGCAATTAGTGAGGGAAATTTTCAGATCAATCCTGAAGTTGTTGCCGATCGGCTACTTGAAACCGTTAAGGAATTAATACAATCGAGGAAAGGTGCGATCTAATGACTTCGTCTCAACATTTAGCATGTTTCATGAAAAAATTAGAAAATGAAAAAAATACATTACATGCATTTATTGAGATTCTTAAGAAAGAAGAACATTCTTTGAGTGTAGGAAAAATAGAAGAAGTAGATTATCTTGCCTCCGATAAATCACGTCTAATTGAAGAGTTGATACAACTTGATGATCACCGCAACGAATACCTGCAACAGCAAGGACTTACGTTAGAAAAAAACAGCATCAACGGTTGGCTGACCGGACAATATTCCGGTCGGCCTGAAATAAAAGTTTTATGGGATGAGTTATTGGATCTTGCCAAAACGGCCCAGCAACTTAATCATTCAAATGGTTTGATCATTTCAAGTCAGTTGCAACATAATCAACGCGCCTTTGCCGCTTTACAGTGTGCAGCGGGCAATGTGTCTCTCTATGGCCCTAAAGGTCAAACATACATTTGATCTTCATCTTGTGGTTTAGCAAGGCGCTGAAAAAATATCATGCATAAACTGCGCGCTTTCTCGCTTGCTTCTGCATTGTATCGGCTGCCGCGAAAACTTTTTTCAACGGCCTTGTTAGTATTCAACGATCGGGATTTCAGTTACTTTATCGGGATTAGTCGATAAAATCATAATTGTAACCCGGCGATTTCTTTTTCTTCCTTCGGGTGTTTCATTGGTTTCAAGTGGCCTATTCTCGCCATAACCAATAGCAGTAAGACGATGCGCTTCAACACCATTCTCGATAAATAATCGGATCACACTACTTGCACGAGCTGCCGATAATTCCCAGTTTGAAGGAAAACTTTCTGTATGGATCGGTAAATTATCGGTATGCCCTTCAACGTGAATCTCGTGTTCGTGCCCTTTAATAACATAAGCAACCGCTTGCAAAGTTAAACTCGAGCTTTCAGCAAGCTTAGCCTGTCCTGGTGAAAAAAGAACGCTGGCATTAATCTCGACCGTGATACCTAAAGAATTTTGCGTAATTCTTACTTGACCATCTTTCACTAAGGGTTCCAGTGCGCCGAGGATACTTTTGGCCATTCTTTTCATTTTTTCCTGCTTTCTTGCTTTTTGAAAATTCAGATTATCAATCAGTTTGATTGAGTCAGCTTGAGCTTGGTGTGATCGCTGATTGCTTATCGGTGAAAATTCTGCTGACTGTGCAGACATCAGATTGGATGAATTATTGCTTTTAAATGCACTCACCAATGAGGAGCTTAGCACACGATATTTACCTTCATTCACGGATGAAACAGCATACATGACGACAAAGAAAGCAAATAAAAGTGTTATGAAGTCAGCATAGGAA
>CAZDYN010000265.1:0-3609 GCA_964509635.1 uncultured Nitrosomonas sp.
AAGGACATGGGGATCGACTGGCGCCTGGGCGAGCGGCATTTCGCCGAGCAACTCAACGACTTCGATATTTCAGCCAATAACGGCGGCTGGCAGTGGGCCGCCTCGAGCGGTTGCGATGCACAACCCTATTTCCGGATTTTCAACCCCGCAACGCAGATCAAGAAATTCGATAAAAATTTCGACTATATCCAAACCTGGGTAAAAGATTTTGATACGCCCGCTTATCCCGCACCGGTCATCGATCACGCCTATGCGCGGGAGCGCTGCTTAAAAGTGTATCGGCAAGCTGTCGGCTAACCGGTCAACCCGGTAATAGCGCAAATCCGGTCCGGTTAATTATCAGCGTCAGATTCAGGCTTCATCGTTTCAATAACGCCAATGTTTGCTGATAGCACGTGCGCGAGAAGTAAATCAACCAAGCCACGATACCGAACAGCTTGAAACCATCTTCAATCAACACCGCAATGCCGGTTTGCGGCAACACCAGATCAGAGCCTATTGATAATGCAAAACAAGTGCAGGCGGTCAGCAGAATGCCGTAATCCGTAAGCAGGATAATCCTGAAAAACTTAATGAAAAAGAACAGCATCGCCAGAATATAAGCCGCATAAAAAGCCATTTCCGGTATATGCAAATTACGCGGGAAAACCCGCTCATGCAGCAAGAAAAAATCATCGGCCATTAAGAAAAAAGTCAGCAACGCTGCATACAGCAAAAAGAACCCGGTTCCCATGCTGCCTTTTTTCATCAGCAGCACTGCCACGAATAGACAAATCGCGGCGGAGAATGCCCAAAGCAACACGCCCAGATTGGACATGACACCGAGAAAAGGACTGAACCCCAATATCGCAGAGGGTTCACGAAAGAAATTATCAATCAATATGTTATAGCGAAAACTGACGATCCAGACAGCGACAAGGGCCATCAGTACGATCAGATAGGGAATTCTCAGCAACCGCAATGATCCCTTCAGTTCCAGGCACACTTTAATCAGAAAGTCTTTGGACATTAATTCAATTAGTTTCATAAATAGCTCTGCATAAACAACCATCATTTGCGGAAATAAAGCGCATGTGATCGAGTTTGCTTGGGGCACCGGATAGTGTCAAGTTTAATCTTGTAAACAGCAATATTCAGTTATTGACTTACTGGTTAGTTTTCCACTTTATCAACCATGACTATCAAGGAGTATGATGACGACGACAAAACCCGCTCATTCAGCAGACACAGTTATCAATGGTGTTAATGTAACCCGTATGGGGGAAACGATCGATACCGTAAAAAAAACCCGAAGATCGCGAAATTCCAATTCCGGGCCAAAAATCACTGGATATCCGGCGGATACAACCGGACGACCATCCACGGATTTTACGGTGCCGGTGCGGAAGATACCGTGCGCACACAAACCGTTCGTGCTTGATGCCGATGAGCCGCCAGTGCTGTTAGGGGAGGATAAAGGGCCTAATCTGGTGGAATATGCCTTAACAGCGTTGATTTCCTGCATGACGACAACCATGGTGTACCACGCCGCGGCACAAGGCATTAAAATCGAGGAAATTGAATCAACCCTGGAAGGCGATCTGGATTTACAAGGCTTTCTGGGTCTCCGCGCGGACATACGGGAGGGTTATAAAAATATTATGGTGCATTTCAAAGTGAAATCAGATGCCAGCCCCGAGGTTCTGGCCGCTTTAGCCAGGAATTCGCCGGTTTTTGATGTGATCACCAATCCTGTTCCGGTGTCCGTTTCCGTTACGATGAAGTGAACACAAAAAGAAAACATTGTTAACCTAAAAGTCTGCCGGACTTAAGGCTAATCTGCTGCGCCATGGGATAACGGCTCATATTTTCTCAATTTATCGTTGCATAGTCTCGCTATGCGCCTCAAAATTGAGAAAATCCGCTCTCGTTCTCCCACTTGGCTCGCTACGATTGCTTAAGTCCGGCAGACTTCCAAGAGCAGCCTGATAAATCCCATTCAGGCTGGCCCTCTTTTTCTTCCGGATCCAATTCTTGCAATGGCCCGTTGCCGCTTTGATGGCATTACCCAATTAACTGACAGAACAATATTTTGCATTATCCTACGAAGGTTTGCCGCAAACAGAGTGTCGGATTCTTGTAATCTGCAATTGCACTACTTCAATCTCTTTGCATCAATCCGTTGCATTACAATTCCATACTCGATTTTTTAGTGTTATGCTTAAATGGAATAAGCGCTTTTCTTATTCAAAAGAGCTATATCTTAATATTTTAGAGGTTTTAAGGCTGCATGAATAACAGGATCTTCTAAAAGAAGACCTTTCTCTGCGAAAAATGATTGAATTCCAGATAAAGATTCATTAGGCATATGGCTTGTAGCAGATCATGTTTCAACGTGACATTAAATTTGTTTATAAACAATATTCGATATTAATAACAAAGGAGATTTTCATGAAATATTCGCTTTTTGCTATTGCTCTTGTAGTACTGATGACCGCATGTGGCGAACCGAAACCAGGCCAAAAACCGCCAAGTCTTTATAAGGAACGGGAAGGTTTGTTGTCCGACAGCGAACTGGATGCGGCTAAAAAGGAAAGCGCAGGACAGGAATCCAATTAAAATAAAAATTTCCTGCTATTCGTTCTTCTTTATCACATCAAAGCAAATCGGTTGATAAAGCTGCAACAAGAGCTGACAAGGAAGCAGGTGATTTGATTTTATGGCGTTCTCAAGAAGAAAATCACAATGAACCGATGAGATTTTAAAGCTTGTACTCCTGACGGCCCTGGTGAAATACCCGGGGTCGCCATTCAAAAAGACCCGGTATCCAAGAAAATATTCCGCAACACCGTAATAAAAACCGCCTAGCAACACCGATAATCTCAGTATCCCTTTTTTGACAATTACGGTCAAATTCCGGCAGCGACTCCGGCATGCCTGCCAGAATCGCATCAGCTTACAAAACGCTTTTTTAGTATCCTTTACGTGGCGCCGCTGAATCGTCAGCCGCATCTGATTTCTCAGCTTCTTCCTCGCTGTGTTCTTCATCGGATTGGGGGGCGGCAGAATCATCGGCGGCACCATCTGCCTTCTCTGCGATCAATGCCTCATCGGATTTAGCATGAGGAGCCGCCGGATCATCTGCGGGGTAAACTTTCTCTGCTGTTTCTGCAGCCTGTTTTCTGGCTGCGTCTAGTTCACTATCGGACAACAAACCTTCCCGTTCCTTATAAAGACTTGGCGGTTTTTGACCTGGCTTTGGTTCACCACATGCAGTCAACATCAATATTACAAGAGCAAGAGCAAGAATCGGATATTTCATCATATTCTCCTTATATTTATAAAATCACCATCAATGAATGTTAATATCACGTTGAACCTCATTCACCCGCAAGACACATATACTTATGATTTTTAATAATAAGTTAAACAAACCCCATTAAAAAGCATGAAATAAGTATACACTTTTAACGAATTACGTATTACTGAAGATTTAAATCCACAAAAAAAATCAACGTGCAACATACTATTCTTCTTTGCGGAAAAGAAAAATAAGCAAAAACCTTAATTTTCTGAGCACGATCTCAATGTTTAGCAATCACAAACGATGCTCAGCGAGCAAATCAGTTA
>CAZDYN010000266.1:0-2780 GCA_964509635.1 uncultured Nitrosomonas sp.
CTAACAGGCACATCGTCAAATCGGGTGACTGTCAGATCAGGTCGCGACTACTACATATGATGTATGGTTAAGTATCTCATACCAAAGTCTTATCCTCGTCTGCTTACTTACATGCGCTGTTTTGCAGCATCTCCGCCGCATGCTGGCGCGTCGTATCGGTAATATTGACCCCGCCCAGCATGCGCGCGATCTCTTCTATCCGTTCCTGCCGGTTCAATACCGCGATTTTACTCAGAACCGGCTGATTTTCCGTTTGTCCGGCGATTTTCGCGACTTGCCATTGTTGATCCCCGGTTGCCGCCACCTGCGGCAAATGCGTGATGCACAAGACCTGCCGCTCTTTTCCAAGTCTTTTCAATAAATTACCGACAATCTCGGCAACCTGCCCGCCGATCCCGACATCCACCTCGTCAAAAATGAGTGTGGGCACCACACCGGTTTTACTGGTGATGACTTGTATGGCCAGACTGATACGTGACAACTCACCGCCGGAAGCCACTTTGGCCAGGGGCCGCAACGGCAGCCCCTTGTGGGCCGCAACCAGAAATTCAATCTGTTCCAGACCATGCGCACCGCCCTGCTCCAAGGGTGCCAGGGCAACCGAGAATTCGCCCCCCGCCATGGCAATGGTCTGCATCGCCGTGCTGACCTGCCGGGATAATGCTTCAGCGGCTGCCCGGCGTGCGGCACTCAATTCCCGGGCCTGTTTCATATACTCCGTTGCGGCAGCGGCTTCAAGCGCTTGCAAATGACTGATATCCGCGTCCGAACCCAACGTTCCCAGTTGTTGCGTGACCGTCTCAAACAAAGATGGTAATGCTTCCGGCGCCACACGAAACTTTCTCGCCGTCGCATGGATGGCCGACAGCCGCTGCTCGACATCCTGCAATACCTGCGGGTCCAGATCCAGACGCTGGCGATAGTGCTTCAGTTCGTAAATACTTTCCTGCAACTGAATTTGCGCCGCATCCAGCAAATCAGTGATGGTTTTCAACTGACTGTCATATTCGAGCAAATTCTGCAGTTGACCATTCACGGCACTCATCTGCGCGAGTGCGGCATGCTCACTTTCGGATAATACATCCACGCCCATGTCGGCTGCCGCCAGTAAAGCCGCTACGTTGGATAAACGGCCATGATCAGCTTGCAGCGTTCGCCATTCCTCCAGCGTAAAATTTAACGCTGACAACTCATGCAACTGCCATTCAAGCTGTTCGCGCTTGTCGCGTGATTCCGCCGCGCGTTGTTCCAGTGCAATCCTTTGCTGCGCGCAATCCTGCCAGGTTTGATAGGCCGACCTGACCGCGCGCGCGCAATCAGCGCAGCCGGAAAAAGCATCCAGCAATTCACGTTGCGCGTCTTTCTGCAGCAGGGATTGATGCGCATGCTGGCTATGAATGGCGACCAGGTGCTCGCCCGCTGTGCGCAGTTGCTGCAATGTCACCGTATGGCCGTTGATATAACTGCGCGAGCGGCCATTGGTTTCGATAATACGGCGCATCAGGCAGCTGTCCGGATCGCCCTGTAAATCATTTTCATCCAGCCAGTGCAGCAATTCCGGCAAGCGGCTGATATCAAAGGTCACATTGATCTCGGCGCGCTCGCACCCATGCCGTATCAAACTCGCATCACCGCGTTCCCCCAGCGCAAGGGTCAACGCATCGATCAAAATGGATTTGCCCGCTCCCGTTTCTCCCGTCAGCACGGTAAAACCAGACATAAAATCAAGCTCAATCCGGTCGACAATGACAAAATCCTTGATACTCAGGTGTTTCAGCATGATTGCTTATTTTGCGCGGTCATCAGGGAAACTCACTCCACCCCAGCTTTTCTCTCAGCATGCGGTAATAACTGTGATTGATCGAATGCAGCAACCGCACTGTTTTGGGAAAGCGCCGCACGACAATGTTATCCGTCTGCTCCAGATCGAAACACGAGTGGCTGTCACAGTTGATGCGCACATTGGCGGCACTGTGCATATGGATTTCAACACTGGCATCCGGTCCGATGACGATGGGGCGGTTACTGAGCGTATGCGGACAAACCGGCACCAGTGCGATCAGATCCAGACTGGGATGCAGGATCGGTCCGCCGGACGATAACGCGTAGGCGGTTGATCCGGTCGGCGTGGTCACGATCAATCCATCCGAGCGTAACGTATTCACATATTCGTTGTTGACCCTCACCTCAAACTCGATCATGCCGCTGCTCATGCCGCGATACAGCACAACATCGTTGAATGCCAGACTGCCAAAGACGCTCACACCGTCACGGATGATTTCCGCGTAGAGCAGCATGCGGCGTTCCGTGGTGTACTTTCCCGCCAGTATTTCATCGAGCGTCTCAAACATCGTATCCACAGACAAATCGGTAAGAAAACCAAGCCTGCCCTGGTTGATGCCGATGAGCGGCACATCATAGGAAACCAGCATGCGCGCAATGTTCAACATGGTGCCATCGCCCCCCATGACCACAGCCAGATCGGCCTGCGTGCCAATATCATCGAGAGACAGCGCCGGATACTTATCATTGCAAATATGCGTTGCCGTAAGATGATCCAGCAGGACTCTATAATTCCTGTCCGTGAGATACTCGGCCAGATTGAGAAGCGGTATCGCAATTTCCGGATTTTTATGCTTGCCGATCAGTGCAATAGTTGCAAATGGGGAATTCATGACGATGAGTTATTGGAGTATAGGGTTCGAATTAAATATAAACGTTAAAATAAAACAAGTCAGTTAGCGAGCAATCGGGACAACGTTGTAAAATTCCTGTTTGCA
>CAZDYN010000266.1:2790-3590 GCA_964509635.1 uncultured Nitrosomonas sp.
TTAAAGAAGCTCGGAATGACCCTCATAGGTCATTCCGAGCAAAGTGAGGAATCTTTAGCAATCAATATCATAGATTTCTCGCTACGCTCGAAATGACAGTTTTTCAGAGCTTCCTTAACCGGAACGATTGAATTTGCCGGAAAAATATCCGAACCCGCGCCGGAACTCAAATTGATGGCGGATATGCCGTTTTCAGGAAAGTTTAGCATAGATGAGATAATACCAATGACAGCTTATAACCAAACAATGAAACCTGTTGATTCGTGTAGAATTAAGCCATGTTAAACGAACGCGCTCAAATATTATTAAAAACACTGGTAGAACGATATATCCATGAAGGACAACCGGTCGGTTCCCGCGCATTATCAAAGTTCTCCGGACTGGATCTCAGCCCTGCAACCATCCGCAATGTCATGGCCGATCTTGAAGAGATGGGGCTGGTTACCAGCCCGCATACTTCGGCAGGCAGAATTCCAACACCGCAAGGCTATCGCCTTTTTGTCGACACGCTGCTGGTGGTTAAAACACTGGACAAGGTGGAACTGAATCATCTGGAAAATCAGTTGCACCCCGATAATCCTTCGCGCTTGATCAATGTTGCTTCGCAGTTACTGTCGGAGCTGACCCGGTTTGCCGGTGTCGTAATCACGCCCAAGCGGAAAGGCGCCGTATTCCGCTATATCGAGTTTATGGCGTTATCCGAGAAACGCATTCTGCTGATCATAGTGACGCCCGAAGGCGATGTGCAAAATCGCATCATCTTTACCAATACGCCCTACAGCCAATCCGATCTGATCGAA
>CAZDYN010000267.1:0-3573 GCA_964509635.1 uncultured Nitrosomonas sp.
TATCGGATAACCGGGTGAGCATATAATTCGTCCCATCGTAAGAGAATTGATAATCACTCGTCGTTAATGCACTGTAATCGCTTATTGCTGCGGTAATGTTCGATGCCGGATTATTGGTTGACGCTGAGATGACCTTGGGTGAAGGTAAGGTAAAGAAATTCTCTCCCATATCACCATTAAGATCCATTCCCAACTGATGTTGCGCATTGAAAGTTTGCGCCAGCGTAATAGCGATTCGCCCCAGCGCATTTTGCGCATTATCCAGTGTAACACTGCGAAAGGATAGAATGCCGCCTAAAGTTCCGCCTGTAATTTGGCTTTCAGGAAGCCGGATAGTATTATTGCCATTAACCAAACCGATGGTTAAATTATCCGGATTATCCGGTGATTTCATAGCTTGCAGTGAAAGTGTCTGCGCTCCAACTACCAACGCTTGCCCATTACCCACATATACATTCACCGTACCATCACTTTGCCGGACTGTATCAGTATTGATTAATTTATTTAATTGACTGATAAGCTCATCACGCTGATCGAGCATATCGTTGGCAGGCTGCCCGCCTGCAGCGCCTTCCGCCAATAATATTTGCTGATTCATTTCAGCAATCTGATCCGCCAACGAATTTATCTCAACAACGGTACTGGTAATTTGTGTATTGATACCATCCCTGATTTGCGACATACGTTGATCCATACTGTGGAAGCGCGCCACGAGCGCTTCTGCATTGCTCAGCATGGCCTGCCGGGATGGAATTACTGCCGGATTCGTTGCGACATCCTGTATGGCGCTAAAAAAATTCTGCAGCGTGGGAGAAAGCCCTGAAGTTGCTTCAGCAAACATGTTATCCAGTTGTTTTATTTCCGCATAATTACTATCCAACAACTGGCTTTGTGTTTGAACCTGCAATGATTGACTAACAAGAAATTGACTGTATATGCGCTGCACTGTGGTTGAATGCACGCCACGTCCAACAAATCCGGCACCGTGTGATTGCGGCGTGTTTGTATTCAAAATGACCTGCTGACGCTTAAAGCCTGGCGTGTCGGCATTGCTGATATTATGACTGGTCGTTAACAACTGGTTTTGCGCTGTTAATAAACCGGTGATTCCAATGTCGAGAATACTATTTCCCATACGCTATACCCGAATTTTAATATGTCAAAAATATATCTGCGATTACGGCTAAATGATAAAAGAATTAAAATTTTAGTGATCAGATGAATTCACGGTTCTGCAATGTTTCACTATTCAGTATGCGCATAAGCTTTTCAGCATACATCGGATCGGTCGCATATCCCGCACGCTGAAGACCATGCGCAAATGTAGCCGCATCAGTTGATTTCAGTACCTTGGCATAACGCGGATTATCCTGCAGCAATTTGGCATAATCGCTAAAACCCTCTGCATAAGAATTGTATGCGCGGAATTTCTCGACCATCTTCTGTGGCACGCCATTGATGTATTCGGTCGTTATTGTTTCCACCACACCGCCTTTCCAGTTGGCGCCGGCTTTGATACCAAAAAGATTGTAGCTTGGACTATTGTCCGCATGGCGAATCTCATGTTTACCCCAACCGCTTTCCAGTGCAGCCTGTGCCAGCATGAAATGCGGCGGAATGCCTGTTGATTCCGATACGGTTTTGGCATGGGGTAAAAGTTTATCGATAAAATTTGTTGAGTGATTAGGTGATTTTTGGGATTGTGCTTCCATCCGGATTGTCGCGCCAAACATTTCAACCGATGGATTCAATTTTCCTGCGTGCACCGTTGCATTTGGCGAACTCTGCGCAGTTGTTAACCATAATTGACCGGATTGATCATTAGGATGCCCATCTTTAATTAATGCTGAATGCTGAGTGGAATTGAGTGTCGCTAAGATCGCATTCGTTTGGCTTATTGAAGTTTGCGGTTCAATTGATGGATTGGCCCGGGTCAATTGCTTTACCATCATGTCGGCAATGCCTATGCCTTTGGTTGCTATATGCTGCGCTAATTGCTGATCGTGCATCTGCGTAAAAAACTGTGTTTGCTGACTGTCGAATAATCCATCCTTGGGTGTTGCCTCACGCATACTTTTAAGCAGCATGTTCATGAACAACGCTTCAAACTGTTGCGCTACCTTTTGTAATGCTTCGTCTGGATTCTGCTTGGCCATTAGATGCAGATTATCGATACTCTTGGCATCAATTGCGAGCTTGCTTGAAATATCCGGTGAGATAACCATAATATTAAAGTCAGTTAGTTAAATAATTTCCAAATCTGCACGTAGTGAACCTGCCGCCTTTAATGCCTGCAAAATAGACAGCAAATCCTGCGTTGTCGCGCCAATCGCTGTCAAAGCCTTAACAACTTCACCGAGATCCGCGCCATTCGGCAGTAACATCAAATTCCCTTCATCGGTACGGATTTCAACCTGGGATCTTTGCGCCACCACCGTTTCACCGCGCTGCGCAAATGGACCGGGTTGACTGATTACAGGCTCAGTATTGATTATGATGGATAGATTGCCGTGCGCCACGGCACTGGTCTCGAGTGTTACGGCTTGATTCATCACTACCGAGCCGGTACGCGAATTAACGATGACCTTTGCTGTTGCTCTGGCAGGAACGATATCCAGGCTTTCAATCTGGGAAATGAACATAATGCGTTGACTGTTATCCGCAGGCGCCCGTACTTGCACGACCCGGCCATCAACTGCAGCAGCGGCTGAAGGAAAAAGTCCGTTAATGGCATCAACAATGCGATTAACCGTTGTAAAGTCCGTAGTATTCAATTCGAGATTAATATAATCACCTTGCCCTACCGTAGTTGAGATTTCACGCTCCACAATGCCGCCGCCGGCAATACGCCCGGCGCTGAGATGATTGATCTGCACGCTGCTGCCCGCGTTACCAGCTCCAATGCCGCCAACCAGAATACTCCCCTGCGCCATCGCATAAACCTGATTATCAGCACCTTTAAGAGGCGTCATCAACAATGTTCCTCCACGCAAGCTTTTCGCGTTGCCCATGGAAGATACTGTGACATCGATGTGCTGACCAGGTTTGGCAAACGCAGGCATGGTCGCTGTCACCATCACGGCAGCAACGTTACGCAATTGCAAATTGGTGCCGGGCGGCAGGTTAATCCCCAACTGGCCAAGCATACTGATGATGCTCTGCACGGTAAACGGCGTTTGGGTTGTCATATCACCGCTGCCATCCAGACCCACCACCAAACCATATCCTATCAATTGATTGTTGCGTACCCCCTGAATCGACGCCAAGTCTTTGATGCGATCAGCCATGCTGATACCCGGCACAAATAGGCACACGGCAAGATAAAAACAAATAACTATGTCTGATCGTCTCGTCATCTTATGTATTTATTTTAATAATAGTAATTTACTCACGCAATAGCCGGTTTAAAATGGCGAAACCGTAAGAAAGAAGCGCGACAGCCAGCCCATTGTTTGAGCCTCATCAATATAACCATTAGCCCGGTATTCAGTACGCGCGTCCGCAACTTGCGTGGAAGAAATGGTGTTTGCCATAATATGAATAGGATTCACGATACCGGAAAGTCTAATGAAT
>CAZDYN010000268.1:0-810 GCA_964509635.1 uncultured Nitrosomonas sp.
CTATCACTTGACAGCCGGCAGGACAGATAACGTTAATGTGAGTGGTATGACTGCAGGTGGTTATGTTGGAATCGGGTTTTAACGATTTTAAAAAGGTAAATACAAGAAAAGGGCGAATTCACAGCATGATTAGTATTCCTTCCTAGACCTTTCATTATTCTTTGCTCGTTCGCAACCAGAAGAGTATGCATGCAGAACGAAGCCTTTGCACCTCACTATTTGTTTAGTGAGGTGTTTTTTTATCGATTACCCCGAGCTTGACGCAGGCTGCCGGTTTAGGCCGGCAGCCTGCGTGCTTTAGTTAGCGTTTACGGGATCACGCTGTGCCGCAGTCAAGCCGGCTTTCCACTCTTCCGGCAGGTTTTGCACCCAGCCGTTATAAACATTGGGAATAGCCAGCACGCCATTGCCGCCAAAGCCTGGCAAGCCGCTGACGGCATCATCTTTAGCAGTGTCTATGCTATCCACCAGGGAAACATGGCCGACGATATCCGCATTGGCCAGGTTGCCGTCACCATTCGGGTCCAGATCGACCACGGTCAGCCGGTTGGAAAACTTGCTGGTGATATAGGCATAGTATCCACCGCCTTGCTTGGCGCCAAAATTCGCACCGTGGCAACCGGGGTCGCATTCGAGCATCTTGACGATGGTGTCGGTAGCGGTATCGACAATCACAATCTGCCCACCCGTCGCGGCGATGACAACGGCTTTGCCATCCGGTGAAACGGGGGTTTGAATGGGCAGCACGCCAACCGCAATTTGGCCATTGCCATCATTATCCGCAAAAGCGCCGGTAATGGGGTTGTAGTC
>CAZDYN010000268.1:820-3545 GCA_964509635.1 uncultured Nitrosomonas sp.
ACCGTTTTGATCAAATTGCCGGTGTGGCCATTGATGACACTGAGTGTATGATGCAGCAGATTGGTTGCATAAATCTTGCTGGAGTCAGGCATCATGCCGATGGCTATCGGATGAGCGCCAGGCGCGTTGCCGCCGGTTTCGGTTCTTGACTGGACTTTACCGTCAGCAGCGTACCGGCCAATGTCACCCGTATTGATATTGGGTGTGACAATGCTCTTTCCATCCGCGCTGATCCAGTGTCCATGCGGATTGGCCGAGGTATGTCCGGGCCCCTGGGTGGGATTGATCCTGGTTACCACGGTTGTGCCCGCTGGAATTATTGCCACGCCATTTTCACCATTGATGGCCACGGTAATGTCATCGTTAGTCGGTAATGTCATGACGTGCGATGGTGAGTCGCCGACACGGATATTTGCCAGCATCGCACCGCTTTCACGATCGATGAAGGTCAGTTTGTTATCAAACCATTGTGTTTGATAGACAACCGATTGATCCTGGTTGACCGCACATGTTGTGCGGGTTGTTCATGTTAATCCCCGGCAAGGCAATTTTGCGCTTGACAGCCCAATTTGCGGTATCGACAACGGTGATCGTGCCCGGTTTTGTCTTGTGCGCGGTTTTTTCGAATTGGGTGTTGACCCAGACTTCTCCTATGCCTGGTACATTCGGCTTACTGAGCGCAGGCAGCGGCATATTATCAACATTCAATATATCCGATAATTTGACCGTCGCGCCGGTTATATTGACCGGCAATACAGGGAATCTTACATTCCAGACGCCGGATGAGTAATCCTGCCAATTGTCCGGTGAAGTGGCTACGAAAAATGTTTTCAATAAACGGACAGCCAGATCGCTGCTGGTAGGAAGGTTTTTAATCCCGGTTACCAGATCAATGGAGTACTCGGTTGCCGGATTGCCAAGATCAAGGCCTGATGCAACGCCTGTCAGTTGTGTGGTTTGATCACTATCGACAATTACCGCGCCAAACATATACGGGTGTATTTTGCAGGTGAATACATACAGGCCGGGGGTGGTCAATTTGACAATCGCTCCGCCCCGGTAGGCGCTGGTTTGATCGAAAGGCATATGTTCCGCGCCGGAAGGCCAGAGCAGTGTGCTGATGGTGTGCACGCCGTTCGTGTCGGACATGACGAAATTGACGCTGCTGCCTGGGGCAATCACTTCCAGTGATTTGGTTTTGATATCCAGGCCAAGTCCGACAATGGCATCGCCCCGTGCGCTTCTAAACCAGCTGGCGGGTTCGTCGCTGACTTCAAAAGTAACCAGGCCTGGTTCGTCCTTGGGGCCCAGTAAAATCCTGCCATAGGGTGAGGCGCCTGCTATGCTGGCGCCGGAACCGTTTTCTACTACGTGGAAGTTGCCGTGCATGCCGGCTTCCATGTGCGAAATCAGATGGCAGTGAAATTGCCAATGTCCCGCGCCAACTCCGGTTCCGGCTTTGATGGTAAAGGTGTGAGTATCCGATCCATCCGCCAGTAATTTGGTATCAATGACTTCATTGGTTCCCGCTTTTAACCAGCGGTGTGCGTGGAGGTGGAAGGTATGCGCCGGGCCGAGCGAGAGGATGTGAAATCTGACGATTTCATCTTCAACGGCTCCCAGGGTTGGATTAGCCCACAGTGAGGTCTGGCTGCCGCTTGCGGAAATCCCGGTGCCCCAGAAAGTTGAGCCAACCATGAACAAAACAATCTGTTTGTCGAGATTATTCTGGTTCACGGCCGTCAGTACGCCATTCTCATCGACATAGCGTTCGGCGGCGCCATCGGCTTTATCAACTATGAGCGCGCCAAACAAACCGAGCAATTCCTTGCCGTTGCTATTGCCATGATAAACATAGGAGCCTGCTGGAATTGCGGTAATGGAATAGTTTGCGCTATCGTTCGGTAGAATCACGGCAGGATTCTGGTTTCCCAGACCCGGCACTTTGAAACTGACGGGCATGCCGGTATCATTCGTGAGTGTGACTTCAATCGCATCATCTTCCTTGATGAACAGGGTGGGTCCTGGAATGGCCGCTTCCGTATCGCCCAGTGCATAGCCAACCTGGCCGTTCGGCAAGGTTTTGGCTATCAGGGCGATGTTGTGTGCCGTGGCTGCCAGCGCCGCGGATGAGGCTATCAGCAGTGCGATGGACAGTATAAGCGCCATCAGCATCGCAGCCGGGATTTTTAATGCGGAAAAATTCATTTTCATTGTCTTATCCTTTAATTCTTGTTTTCAGCTCGGTGACTTAGTTGGAAACCTTGAAGCTGCCTTTCATTCCCATCAGGTTGTTGGTAAAATTTTTGTCGGCATACTGTGCATTTTTTGTCGCGGTGACAGTAAATACATGCTTTTCAAGCGGTCCGATTGCGACTTGATCGATCAGGTTTTCTGTCCCCGGGTCTTTCCAGTGATAACCATCAAGCGAAAATGTGTGGATATCCGTGCCTAATGCAATCAGGTGAAACCGGACATCGCTATTATTCCGGGCGATCAAATCCGGATTAACGCCATGCTTTTTCTGTTTCTTTCCGTTGTTATCGATTTCCATGCCCCAGAAAGAATCATCGGTCAGGTAGAGCACGAATTCTTTGGCGTAATGTGCAGATCCGGCAGGATTGACTATGATTGCGCCAAAAAGGCCTTTGTGTTCCGCGCCGTTGTGTGTTTCGTAGTTATGATCATGGTAAGGCCATGTGCCCGCAGTGCCTGATGCAACATT
>CAZDYN010000269.1:0-3530 GCA_964509635.1 uncultured Nitrosomonas sp.
GCACCCGCTGCATGCTGGGTATGGTTAATTCCGCTTGCCAGGGCAGCAGGTGCCGCCAGACCTGGCCGATGGGGAGACGGGAAAAAATGGCGTTGCCGAACTGACTGCGGCCGCCTCGGCCATCCGGCACATCGGTGGCCACACCGTAGATCGCGGTGTAGCCGGGCAATCCTGCTGACAGTTCGGCTATTTGATCTTCGCCTTTGCTGCCCGGCAGGCCGGGGAAATTGACCGCGATTTCCTGCAAGCAGAGGATATCGAAATCGCCCAGTTGATGAATCGTGTGCAGGATGCGCGCAAGATCGACCCGCCCGTCCATGCCGCGTCCCCATTGGATGTTCCAGCTCAGCAGCTTCATACACTTCCTCCCGTATATTACCCGTCCGGCTACTTCGCAAACCTTGCCGGGAATATATCAATTATGCCAAGTGCTTATTGTATTTCAATCCGCTTGTTCAATCGCATGGTTCATGCAACGGGTATATTATGGTGTGGAAATTCGCAGAACTTTATCGACTTGTTCGATACGGAAATTACGCAGCACGTTCATGCCAAGCAAAGCCTCTCCGGGCATATTCGGCATAATCATCACGTCAATATGGGTGAACTGGAATGGTCCGAAGGTGACTTCCGGTACTGTTGCCGTGCATGCGCCGACCAAACCATTGGCAGTGGATACCTGGCGGGGCGCGCATTTCCGGATTCCGGCCTGTGCTGCAATTTCGGAAGAAACCGATACCGTGGTAGCACCGGTATCGACCATAAATACGACGGGAATGCCATTCACAGTTCCGGAACTGAAATAATGGCCATTTTGGGTTTGTTTCAATTCAAGTTTGCCAAAGCCGATCATTTCGGATGATTGCTCTGAATTCTGCTGGCTTGCCGGTTGTAATAGGCTGTAAGCGAGCGCAAGCCGTACCGGACGAAGACCGGAGCCGTCGAATTGCATCGAAGTGGTCGAGCCGGTGTTAATGGATATTCCACCGGCTACGGTAACAGCCGTGCCGTCAGTAAATCCCGTGTTCAAATTGCACCAGGTGGAACCTACCAGAACTTGCATTCCGTATTGGCCGACCGGTATGCTGAGCTGGACGGTATTGCCCGCATGAATGGATAACGCCAGGAGTTGCCGTGCGCCTGTGGAATCCGACAGCATGGCCACCATAGGATACTCGTAGTTATTGTGAATTTTCAGCCCGGAGTAAAGAACATCGGTACGTTTCATTTCCGCTGGATCTATCAAATAAGCGGATCCGTGGGACGGTAATGTTCCGCAGTTAAAAGCCGGCACCACTGCGGCAAAAGGATTTGCCGCTTGCGTGTGGGTTTGCTTTGACGATTGATAATGATGAAAGGTTAGCAGCAAAACCAAAGCCAGGCCGACCCAAACAAGAATATCCCTGATTAGCGTTTTCCAAGGCCATTGCGCAGAATTTCCCGGAGCTGGCTTTCGTTCCTTTGGGATTTTTACATGATCACGTTGCTCGTAATAATAATCTCGATCCTGTATACCCATTGATTTTCTCGTGTAATCGTATCACTACGGGGAATATTGCGCGGTCTGTCCACATTGATGCAAGAAGAAAAGCCTGTCAATCAGAGCCTGTATTTTTTACGGTTACGGATACTGCAACTTGAGGAGATGTAATTTCATTTTTTTACGATTGCTCGCAGTAGTAGTGTTTGGGTGTTCAGGACTCATTCAGCTCGCAATCACTATAATTTTCAGAACGAAGCTGCGAGGTGAGGACATGAAGAATCTCAATGGGGTATTTGGGATAGTTGCGTGCTGGCAACAGGCGATGCGGTCTGGGCGCGTGGAGGGTATTGCCATGGACAGGGCCATTTGAATTTCAGTATTCATATCGGTGGATACAATCACGGTTTTCATGGTTCCCGTTATTTCAGTCCCAGTTTCTATGGGTACCGTTCTCATGGTTTTCCGGGTCCATTCTTGAATGGTTCGTCAAGATACCGGTACGTACCCAGCATGGCGGCACCTGTGGTGCCGACGCTGTTAAGACGCAACCGGAAATAAATTACTGGCGCTATTGCCGGAATCCTGGCGGTTATTATCCAACTGTTGAGAGTTGCCCGGATGGCTGGATACAAGGTAGTGCCTCGAAAGGCGATACAATAACGTAAAGAGGTGAATCATGTTAATCCTGGAAAGATGCTTGATCTTGCTGGCCGTTTGTTTATCGGTTGCCTGTGTTCACATGCCATCGGGGCCCAGCGTAATGATCTTGCCGGGTGCCGGCAAAAATTTTGATCAGTTTCGGTCTGATGAGTATGGGTGCAGACAATATGCCTACGAACAAGTGGGTGGCGAGACTCCGCGGCATGTATCCAGCATGAGCGGTGTGAAAAGCGCAAGCATAGCCGCTGGACTGGGTGCTGCTGTAGGTGCCGTTTTAGGAGGTGGACACGGCGCGGCAGTGGGTGCCGGCACCGGTCTTTTGCTGGGCGGATTGCTTGGGTCACATGCTGCTGAGGCTTCGGGCTATGCCAGTCAACAACGTTATGATCATGGCTATGTTCAGTGTATGTACGCCAAGGGGCATCGTGTTCCTGTCGATGGCAGGATGATGAATCATGCAACTGGCTATCAAAGTGCCATTAAAAAACCTTCAATGCCGGCTGCAAACTTTACACCGCCGCCGCCACCTCGCGGCAATCCACCACCGCCGCCGCGATAATCTTTTTCTCTATTGGCCAGCGGCTTGTTATCAATTTGATGACAAGCCGCTGATACTTTTTGCGCTGCGTTACGATTCCAGGTTCTGTTGCGCTCGGCGACCTCCCAATCATTGGAGGGCGTGATGAGACGGGTTTTATCTTCGTCGTTTTAAATCCCAACCAGAGAAAAAACTATGGTTAAGTAATTATGAGCTCCGGATTTCCCGCCGTTTTAAGAATTTATCGGTGAGCAATGCAATGAGCAAAAAGGCAATGATGTAGGGCACAGCATTAAAGAAGGCATCCTTGTAATTAGTCATCTGTATGCGGAGCGGATACTCATAATGCAAGGGCGGAACCCCTTCACCAGTTACGAAGAGTGTATATTGCCCTTCATCGAGATTAAATTCTCCTTTGATAACACCATCCGAATGATTGGTGGAATACAAGGTTGTCACCGTATCGCTTAAAGCCTGACCGCTGCCTCTGACAATCCTGATTCCAATCGGCATGTCACGCAGTGCCTGATCGACCAGATCCAGAACCCACAGGGTTTCGCCTTCCTTGGGGATTTCGGTACAGTATTCAGCTTCCGGATCGTACTGCGGTTGATACGTGCTTAGATGGACCATACTGCCGGATACATTACGTACACAAACATCGGCTTCCAAGGCTACTTTCCCATGCGCGGCAGCAAAGCCGGAATAAAGTGCTACGGAAAGTATCGCTGCTGAAGTCCATATTTTTATGATTTGTCTCATCCTATAAACCTCCTATACTTTTTTTGATCAATAATTGATGATATGCCGTCAGGTATATGCACTCCCATGGTCAGATTAGAAGTCAGA
>CAZDYN010000270.1:0-982 GCA_964509635.1 uncultured Nitrosomonas sp.
GTTGCACGCCAATGGTGACGACATCGGCGCCTAATTCATGCATGACATGACCGGCGATATGGTAGGCGGCGCCATGTGCGCAGTCGACTACAATGCGCCATCCGCGCAGATCAAGATGATACGGAAAGGTGCTTTTGCAAAATTCGATGTAGCGGCCGGCGGCATCGTCAATCCGCTGCACCTTGCCGAGTTGTGCCGAAGGTTTGGTTTCGATCGGCGAATTGAGACCGGCCTCTATTTCGCGTTCCATTTCATCGGGAAGTTTGCTGCCGGCTGCGGAGAAAAACTTCACGCCGTTATCTTCAAACAGATTATGCGAGGCGGAGATCACAATGCCGGCTTGCAGCCGCAGTGCGCGGATCAGGTAAGCAATGGCCGGGGTCGGCATCGGGCCGGACAAAATAACATCCACACCGGCTGCGCATAATCCTGCTTCCAGCGCGGACTCCAGCATATAGCCGGATACCCGGGTATCTTTTCCGATCAGGACTGTCGGGCGTTTTCCTTCCATCAGGTGCCAATCGGCGGCAGCCAGAACTTTGCCGGCAGAATAGCCCAGATGCATGATGAAATCGGGTGTAATAGGGCTTTTCCCTACACGCCCCCGGATACCATCCGTACCAAAATATTTTTTAGTCAATTTCAGAAGTTATTAATCTTTCAGGAGTTATTAATCGAGATCAAACAAGGCGGTACGCATGATTGTTGACTATGTTGTTTTTAATCATCACAGTTCTGCATGGCTTGGTAGATAGCAAGCGCTTCCCGGCTTGCTTTGACATCATGCACGCGCACAATTTTGGCACCTTTGACTACCGCAAGCAAGGCTGCCGCAATACTTTCATGAATCCGGTGATCTACAGCGTTTCCAGTGATGGCGCCGAGCATGGATTTGCGTGACAAACCTGCCAGCACCGGAACACCAAGCGTGGTGAGTTCATGCAATTGGTTTAGCAAGGTATAGTTATGCCGGAGTGTTTTG
>CAZDYN010000270.1:992-3507 GCA_964509635.1 uncultured Nitrosomonas sp.
CGATAACCAGCCGGTTTTGTGAAATGCCCGCGGCCTTCGCTGCCTGAATGCGTTGTTGCAGGAAATCTTTTACTTCCGAGACGATATTCCGGTATTGCGGATTTTCCTGCATATTCTGTGGCGTGCCTTGCATATGCATCAAACAGACCCGCACGTGATCATTTTGTGCTACTGCCTCCAATGCTCCGGGACTGCGCAATGCATTGATATCGTTGATCATGGAGGCGCCTGAGGCGATGGCGCGCTTCATCACTTCGGGTTTGGAAGTGTCGATGGAAATGGGAATATGGCTATGGACGAGTGCTTCCAGTACGGGAATGACACGTTTTAATTCCTCATCGATACTGACTTGCTGACTTCCGGGGCGAGTCGATTCTCCGCCGATATCCAGGATATCGGTGCCCTCAGCGATCAGCGTTTTGCCATGGGTAATGGCTTGTTGCGTTGACAGATACCGGCCGCCGTCCGAGAATGAATCGGGGGTTACGTTGATAATACCCATAATCAACGGACGGCTGCTAGAAAGAATAGGGTCTTGCTGCAATGAGGACACCACTTGAAAGGAATGATGGAAGTGAAAACGGGATACGATTACTAAATCGTATCCCGTTTTAAGGTTATTAAAGATTAATCAGCTTCTTTGACTATTTCTTGCGGTGCTGCGGATTCTTCGGGAGTATCCGTTTTGGCTGATGAAGATTCACCGCTTGTTGCTGAAGACACGGACTGAGGTGGTTTGGGCGGACGAGGAGGGCGGCCTTCCATAATATCCTTGATCTGGTCGCTATCGATCGTTTCCCATTCCAGTAGAGCCTGAGTCATGGCTTCAATTTTGTCTTTATTGGCTTCAATGAGTTTGCGTGCCAGTGCATATTGCTCATCAACGATACGGCGAACTTCTGCATCAACCTTTTGCATGGTTGCTTCACTCATGTTTTTATGAGTAGTTACCGAACGGCCAAGAAAAACTTCACCTTCATTTTCACCGTATACCATTGGGCCAAGAATATCCGACATTCCCCACTGGGTGACCATTTGCCGCGCGAGTTCCGTGGCGCGCTCAAAATCATTGGATGCGCCTGTGGTCATTTGCTTCATGAACACTTCCTCGGCGATACGTCCGCCGAACATTACGGAAATTCTCTGTAAAATCTCTTCACGTTCCATGCTGAAGCGATCTTCTGTCGGTAATTGCATGGTTACACCTAAAGCGCGGCCGCGTGGAATAATCGTGACTTTATGCACCGGATCGGTTTTCGGGAGCAATTGCGCCACAACGGCATGTCCTGATTCATGGTAAGCCGTATTCCGGCGTTCATGCTCAGGCATCACCATTGAGCGCCGTTCCGCACCCATGAAAATTTTATCTTTGGCGCGTTCAAAATCATCCATATCAACCAGCCGCTTGTTGCTGCGTGCTGCAAACAGTGCAGCTTCATTGACCAGGTTGGCCAGATCGGCACCGGACATGCCCGGTGTGCCGCGAGCCAGAATATCCGCTTTTACATCCGGTGAGAGCGGTACTTTGCGCATATGCACATGCAGGATTTGTTCGCGTCCGCGGATATCAGGCAATGGCACGGTTACTTGGCGGTCAAAACGGCCGGGACGCAACAATGCAGGATCCAGCACATCAGGACGGTTAGTCGCTGCGATCACGATCACACCCATTGCACCTTCAAATCCATCCATTTCCACCAGCAACTGGTTAAGTGTCTGTTCGCGTTCATCGTTCCCGCCACCCAGTCCGGCCCCCCGTTGACGGCCTACCGCATCAATTTCATCAATAAAGATAATGCATGGCGCCTGCTTTTTTGGCTTGCTCAAACATGTCGCGCACTCTGGATGCGCCCACACCGACAAACATTTCAACAAAATCGGAGCCCGAAATGCTGAAGAAGGGTACCTGCGCTTCTCCCGCGATTGCCCGGGCCAGTAATGTTTTACCCGTTCCTGGGCTGCCTACCATCAGAACACCGCGTGGAATACGTCCACCCAGTTTCTGGAATTTGGTCGGGTCGCGCAAGAATTCCACCAGTTCCGCAACTTCTTCTTTGGCTTCCTCGCAACCGGCGACATCATTGAACGTTACGGTATTGGCTGATTTGTCAAGCATGCGCGCTTTACTTTTGCCGAATGAAAATGCACCGCCATTTCGCCCGCCACCTTGCATCTGACGCATGAAAAATATCCATACGCCAATCAACAGCAGCATCGGGAACCATGAGATGAAAATACTCATCATCATGGAAGGCTCTTCTTCCGGTTTGGCTTCAATAATAACGCCGGCTTTGAGTAAATCGCTGACCATCCAGGGATCGGATGGCGCATAGGTAGTGAAGCGTCTGCCATCAGACTTCGTGCCTTTGAGTGTCCGTCCTTCAATGACAACTTTCGCGATTCTGCCTTGATTCAATTCGGTGATGAATTGAGAGTATTCCATCGGTACTTGCGCCGGTTGACGTACGCTGAATTGATTAAACACGGTCATCAACACAACTGCAATTACTAGCCA
>CAZDYN010000271.1:0-2491 GCA_964509635.1 uncultured Nitrosomonas sp.
CACCGGATTTTGATTCCGGCATTCGTAGGTTCGATCCCTACCTCCCCAGCCAGTTTCCGGTTTAGCAGCCATCCCGTGAGCGATAGAAATCCAGCCACTTATTTTGATCGAGTCACTCGATCAATAGGAATCAGGCCATGCGGATCACTGCAACAGCCCGTTTTTACAGGAGAAACCTGTGCTCCCTTTTCAGCTAACTAGCGCAAAGAAATAACATAACATGTCTTATGACAGTTTGATGGTTTTTACCGGCACCGCCCATCCTAAATTGGCTCAGGATGCTGTCAAGCATCTCAATATCCATCTGGGGCGCGCTACCGTGGGGCGCTTCAGTGATGGTGAGATCATGGTGGAAATCCTTGAAAATGTGCGAGGGAAGGACGTTTTCGTGCTGCAATCCACCTGTGCGCCAACCAATGACAGTCTGATGGAAATCCTGGTCATGGTGGATGCCTTGAAACGCGCATCCGCCGCCCGCATTACCGCCGCAATTCCCTATTTTGGCTATGCGCGTCAGGACAGAAGGCCGCGCTCGGTGCGCGTGCCGATCACCGCCAAGGTAGTGGCCAACATGCTGACGACGGTCGGCATTGACCGGCTGCTGACCATGGATCTGCACTCGGATCAGATTCAGGGATTTTTTGATATCCCGGTTGACAATATTTATGGCATGCCCATTTTGCTGGGCGATATCTGGAAACACAATTATCAGGATCTGATCGTCGTATCACCCGATGTCGGCGGCGTGGTACGTGCCCGGCAACTGGCCAAACGTCTGGAATGCGATCTGGCCATCATCGACAAGCGCCGCCCGAAACCCAATGAAGCCAAGGTCATGAACATCATCGGTGAAGTGAAGAACCGCACCTGTGTGATTATCGATGACATGGTGGATACGGCCAATACACTGTGCGAAGCGGCAAAAGCATTAAAAGAGCGCGGTGCAAAATCCGTGCTGGCGTATTCCACGCACGCGGTATTATCAGGCAATGCAGTGGAACGCATCCGGAACTCGGCTTTGGATAAGCTGGTGGTCACGGATACGATTCCCTTGCGCGCGGATGCGATGGCCTGTGATCGCATCTGCCAGCTCAGCATCGCCAATCTACTGGCGGAAACCATGCTGCGTATCAGCAATGAAAGCTCATTAAGCTCATTATTCATAGAATGAAGGGCGTCTCTAAAAATTCAAAGTTTTAAACAAAACGAGGCGCGAGTAAAAAATGCTGACGCAGCATATAATTAATATGTAAGGAAACATTTTTTCGAGTAACAAAGTGTTGTGACAAGATGGGGTAAGCAGGCAATTCGCGAAGCGGATGCTCGCAAAATCCGGATTTTTAGAGATGCCCTAAATCAGGTCCGTTTTTTTAACCGGTTTGTTTGGTCGCGAACAAATCACAATTATGGAGTGGTAACAATGAAAATAGAAATCAGTGCCGACAAGCGCACATTGCAGGGAAAAGGTGCGAGCCGCCGCCTGCGTGGTTCTGGCAAAGTGCCAGCAATCATTTATGGTGGTGATCAAGCAGCGCAGTCAATTGAATTGAATCACAATGATTTATTTCACAAACTGAAACTGGAAGCTTTCCATGCCTCCATCCTGACGTTAAGTGTCGCCGGAGATAAAGAGCAAGTCCTGCTGCGCGATATCCAAATGCACCCCTTCAAGCAGCAAGTGCTGCATGTGGATTTTCAGAGAGTCGACAAGAACAGGAAAATTCACATGAAAGTCCCTCTGCACTTTATCAATGCGGAAATTTCACCCGGTGTAAAAACCTCCGGTGGTACAGTTTCGCATATCCTGACCGAAGTGGATATCAGTTGTCTGCCCGCGGACCTGCCTGAATTTATTTCAGTGGATCTGGCTGAATTAACAGCAGGGCACACACTGCACTTAAGCGATCTGGTATTGCCTGAAGGCGTGGAAACGGTTGCATTGACCAAAGGCGATAATTTGCCGGTGGCAACGATCGTCGTTCCACGCTCCGTACTGTCCGAAGAAGCAGCTGCGGAAGGCGCCGAGAAAAAGTAAGCTGAACAAGCAAAAAGTTTTAAGTTGTTCTGGAAATTCGATAAATCTGCTGGGATTGCAATATATGCCGGCAGATTTTCTTTTTCTGAAGCCCTTTTTACAGCAACCGGACGCATTTCACTATGAAACTTATCGTTGGATTGGGCAATCCGGGCAGAGAATACGCCGGCACACGCCATAACGCCGGCTTTGAGTGGGTGGACCGGCTGGCGCAGATGCTGCACGCAACGCTCAGGCCGGAAGCGCGGTTTCATGGATTGTGCGCGCAGGTCCGCCAGAAAGATACGGATTTGTGGCTGCTGGAACCGCAAACCTATATGAATAGAAGCGGACAATCTGTCGCCGCAATGTGCCAGTTTTATAAAATCGGGACGGACGAAATCATCGTGATCCATGATGAGCTGGATCTGCCGCCCGGTACCGCCAAACTGAAAAAGGGCGGCGGCCTGGGCGGAC
>CAZDYN010000271.1:2501-3505 GCA_964509635.1 uncultured Nitrosomonas sp.
GACATAATGGCCTCAAGGATATCGCGGCCAGATTGGGCACTCAGGATTTCTGGCGGCTGCGCATCGGCATCGGCCATCCGGGTGATCGTAATGCCGTGGCCGATTACGTATTGCATCCGCCGCGCAAGGAAGAAGCGCCGTTGATTGATGAAGCCATTGCAAGAAGCCTGGAAGTCTGGCCGCTCATCGTGCAGGGCGCGTGTGAGGCCGCCATGCTGAAACTGCACACCAAGGCATAACAATCCTCATACAATCGTTATTTAATCCATTTTAATGAGAATCAGGTCATGAGTCTTAAATGCGGAATCGTGGGTCTTCCCAATGTCGGCAAATCCACTCTGTTCAATCCGCTGACCTAGGCGGGCATTGCCGCGGAAAATTATCCTTTCTGCACCATCGACCCGAATATCGGCATTGTCGAAGTACCGGATCCGCGTTTGCAAAAACTCTGTGAAATCGTCAAACCGCAGAAAGTGCAACCGGCCATCGTCGAATTCGTTGATATCGCCGGGCTGGTCGCCGGCGCGTCCAAGGGGGAAGGGCTGGGCAACAAGTTTCTCGCCAATATCCGCGAAACCGACGGCATCGTCAACATGGTGCGCTGCTTCAGCGATGACAATGTCGTGCATGTCGCGGGCAAGGTGGATCCGATCTCGGATATCGAGGTGATTCAAACCGAACTGTCGCTGGCCGACCTCGCCACGGTGGAAAAAGCGCTGCAACGCGAAAGCAAGGTCGCCAAATCCGGCAACAAGGATGCGATCAAACTCTGCGCCCTGCTGGAATTGGTGCAAGCGCATCTGGATCAGGGCAAACCCGCCAGAACGCTGGACCTGGATAAGGAACAGAAGCACTTGCTGCAACCGCTGTGCCTATTGACCGCCAAACCGGCCATTTACGTCGCCAATGTCGACGACCACGGCTTTACAAACAATCCGCTGCTCACCCGCGTGGAAGAATACGCCGCCCAGGAAGGCGCGCCGGTCGTCGCGATCTGCGCCGCG
>CAZDYN010000272.1:0-3488 GCA_964509635.1 uncultured Nitrosomonas sp.
GCATCGAGCTGGGTGAAATTGAAACGCAATTGCTGTTGCAGCCGGACATCCGGGAAGCCGTGGCGGCGGCCAAAGAAGGGCCGGGCGGCGCGAGGCTGGTGGCGTATGTAACGTTGCATACCGGGGACAGTACGGACACGGCGGAGTTGCGCGCGGCGCTGGCGGCAATCTTGCCGGATTACATGATTCCGGCGGCGATTATCGTATTGCAGCAACTGCCGTTGAACGCCAACGGCAAGGTGGATCGCAAGCAGTTGCCGGAGCCGGAATTTGTCAGCGCGAATGGATACGAGGCGCCGCAGGGCGACATGGAAGCGATGCTGGCCGGGATCTGGAAAGCAGTGCTGGGGATCGATCAGATCGGGCGCAATGACAATTTCTTTGAACTGGGCGGCGATTCGATTCTCAGCCTGCAAATTGTCACCCAGGCACGCCGTGCAGGATGGAAAATTACCCCGCGGCAATTGTTCGAACGGCAAACCATCGCGGCATTGGCGGCAGTAGCGAAGCCGCTGGCGGATATTACGGCAATCACCGTCAACCCTGACGGCTGGTTGATGGACAGGGCGCCTGTGCCGATGCTGCCGGTTCAGCTTGATTTTTTCGCGCAAGACATGGCTGCGCGGCATCACTGGAATCAGGCCATCCTGCTCAAGTGCCGGCAGCTTCTGGATGCTGCGCGCCTGGATCAGGCATTAAAGGCGGTTATTGAACATCATCGCGCGCTACGCTTCAGTTACCGCGAACAGCTTCCCGGGCAGTGGCAGCAAACGGTCGCGGAATCAACGGCGCAGGATGTGCTGTGGCTGCGGGATGCGGCGGATGACGGCCAGTTGCTGGCGTTGTGCAATGCAGCCCAGCGCAGCTTGAATCTGGAGCAGGGAACGCTTATCCGTGCCATGCTGATTGAGCTGGCGGATGGGACTCAGCGCTTACTGCTGGCGGTTCATCATCTGGTGATTGACGGCGTTTCCTGGCGCATTCTGCTTGAGGATCTTGAAACCGCTTATGCGCAGGCCAGGGATCAGGCAGCCATTCACTTGCCGCAAGCGACTACGGCGTATGCGCTCTGGACCCGGCGGCTGCAGCAATATCCCGCCAGCCATGCGGACGAATTCGCCTACTGGCAAAACGCGGCCGGTGCGCCTGCCGCGCTGGCGTGTGATTTTCCGCAAGGATCGAACCATTCGCAGCATTTCAGCCGCATGACGGCAAAGCTTGACCGCAAACGCACGCGGGCATTGCTGCAAGACGCGCCAGCGGCTTACCGCACGCAAATTAACGATTTGCTGCTGGCCGCGCTGGGCGGCGCCTTATGCCGATGGTGCGGGTATGACAGGATTCTGGTCAATGTCGAGGGTCATGGCCGGGAGGATATTTATCCCGACGTGGATCTTTCCCGGTCGATCGGCTGGTTTACTTCGGTATTCCCGCTGGTTATCGATGCGTCAGGCGATTGGCCGCAGAGAATCAAGTCGATTAAGGAGCGTTTACGGCAAATGCCCGGCAGGGGTCTGGGTTGCGGTTTGTTCAAGCATTATGGCAGCGCGCAGCAGCGGCAAGCGCTTGCCGGCCTGCCTCAAGCGCAATTGGTCTTCAATTATCTGGGGCAATTCGATCGCAGTTTCGATGAACAGGCACTCTGGCTGCTGGCGGACGAGCCCATTGGCGATGTGATGGGCCGGGATGCGGTGCAGGCACATGATATTTCGGTCAACAGTCATATCTACCAAGGCGAGCTGTGCCTGGAAATCAATTACAGCGAAGCGCGTTATGCCAAGGCAACGATCTCGGCATTCATCAGCCGGCTGCTGACTGAACTGGAGGCGGTGATCGATCATTGCACCAGCGGTGCGCGTGGCGTTACACCGTCCGATTTTGCACTGATCCAGATGAATCAGGAGGAACTGGACAATTTGCCGGTTCCGGTGGCGCAACTGGAGGACCTTTATCCGCTTTCACCGATGCAGACCGGTATTCTGTTTCATAGCGTGTTCGATGCGGATGGCGGCGTTTATCTGAATCAGTTGCGCGCCGATATTGACCGGCTGTCGGTTGAGCGATTCAAAATGGCATGGCAGGCGGCAGTCGACCGGCATGAAATCCTGCGCACCGGCTTCGTGCAGGAAGGCCGCATGCCCTTGCAATGGGTGGCGAAAACGGCTGAATTGCCTTTTGCCGTGCACGATTGGCGCGATCGCGGCCGGGCTGCGCCGGACGATTGCGAACGGGCTCTGGATGCGCTTGCGCAATCGGAACACGGCGCGGGCATCGATCTGAAAAAGCCGCCGCTCATCCGCATTGCCGTGGTGCGTATGGCCGGTAACCGGCACCACGTCATCATGACGCTGCATCATCTGTTATTGGATGGATGGAGCACTTCGCAATTGATGGGGGAGGTGTTGCGTCATTATGACGGGGTAAGGCCCCTGCCGCCGCGCGCCCGTTACCGGGATTTCATCGCATGGCTGGAATGGCGCGATCAGAAAGCCGCGCAGGCATATTGGCAGGAGCAGCTGCGCGATTTTACCGGACCGGCGCGATTGGCTGGCGCGATTGCCGCTTTGCCGGGTGCGGCAGGCTATCACGCAATCGATCACCCGCTGGATCGCGCGCTTAACGAGGAACTCGTCCGTTTTTCCAAACGCGAGCGGATTACCGTTAATACGCTGGTGCAAGCGGCCTGGGCTTTGCTGCTCCATCAATATACCGGGCAGCAGACCGTCACGTTCGGGGTGACTGTCGCGGGACGGCCGGCGGAATTGGCGGAATCGGACCGGATGCTTGGACTTTTCATCAATACACTGCCGGTCATCATCGCGCTTAAGCCGGAACAAACTATTGGCGCATGGTTGCGCGAGATACAGACACAGAACCTGGCTGCGCGCGAATACGAACATACGCCGCTCTATGACATTCAACGCTGGGCGGGGCAACAGCAGCAGGGCTTGTTCGACAGTATTCTGGTGTTTGAAAATTATCCGGTCGATCAGGCATTCCAGCAGCATACGCCGGGGGGGCTTGTTTTTTCAGGGGTGAAAGGGCGCGAGGCAACGAATTACCCCATGACCGTATCCGTTATGGAAAATAACGGATTGCACCTGCAATACGGTTATGCCGGCGAATATTTTTGCGAAACCGCCGTCAGGGGCATTGCGGCACAAACCGAACAATTGCTGCGCGCAATGATGCGCGGCGGGGATCAGTGTCTGGGCAGTATCACGCTGGCCAGCGCGCAGGATTGGGAACAGCTCAAGCGATGGGGCGTCAATGAGCAGCGCTATAAAAGCGCTGAACCGGTACAGCGTCTGTTCGAGCGGCAAGCCGTCATGCAACCCGAAGCGGTTGCGCTCATCTTCGGCGTGATCGAGCTCAGTTATGCGCAACTGAACAGCCGCGCGAACCGCTTGGCGCACCGTTTGATGGCGCTGGGAATCAAACCGGAGAGCCGCGTGGGGATCGCCGTGGAGCGATCCGTAGACATGGTT
>CAZDYN010000273.1:0-3414 GCA_964509635.1 uncultured Nitrosomonas sp.
ATGCCGCATTGATTGATTTCTGCCAGCTCAAATAAGGGGTGCCGCTGGGAATGATGGTGTTCTGTAGCTAACAGACGCCGCAGCCATGCTGTATTACTGTAGTGAACGCGGTAACCATTGGGGTGACCGCAAATTAATACAGGAAGGAGCATTGATATGAAAGTCATTACACCGCGCGTACACGGTTACCTTGATTTTGTGACCGTTATTTTATTTTTGTCCGCCCCGGCACTGTTAGGCTTAAGCCAGGTGCCGGTCATGCTGGCTTATAGTCTGGCCGGCATTCATCTGATTGTTACCCTGGCTTCCGATTTTCCCTTCGGCATTGTCAAGATCATTCCGTTTCCGGTGCACGGCTGGATTGAACGTATCGTGGGCCCATCGTTGATTGCCGTACCTTTTATACTCGGTTTTGCCACTGAGGAGATTGCGCGGAATTTTTATATCGCGGCCGGTCTGATCATTATTGCAGTGGGTATGTTGACGGATTATCAAGGTAATGTAAAGAACTGAACTTAATCCCTTGCCGGTTTGCTCATGAACGATTTGCGCAAGGATCCTAATTGCGGCGGAAAGAGCAAATCGGTTTTAACAAATGAAAATAGAGTCAGAACCGTGTAATCATTGTAATAAGTCTCGGCAAAATAGGGCGGCGTCGATTGAATAAACCGGCCTGAGGGGAATTCGGAAATATTGAAGTAGAATTTCACATAACCGGTCTGATAGACCGCCTTATAAAGAGCCAGTTCGGGAAGAGCAATGGGAATAAGCGCAGCCTGGACGGGCGGCATGCCGAAAAAGGCATTACCTGACTCCGTTCCCAGCGATCCCGTTACCACATGAATACGATGCGTTGCCTTTTCGCCTTCATCCTGAACGATATAACCCCGCTCTCCCAGCCAGCCGGTTATGATCTGCCGCATGATATCTTTGTCTATACTGCTTCCGGAAATGTCAAGTTTTACATTTGCGTTATCGGGAATAGGTAATGGTGGATCAATCTTCTGAGGAAGGCTGCGGGCTATGGCTTCGCTGAGCAATAGCTGCTCAATTGCAGATCGCGCTGTTTGAGTTTGTTTTTGGGTGGTTGAACAGGCTGAAATTAGTCCGAGCAGGGTAAAGCTTACCAGTAAGAATTTGGTTTTTTTGGTCATAATTTTCCACATCCTGTTAATCTGGAGGGAGGAGAAACCATATGCAAGCAGAGAGCAGCCTATTGAAGTCAGTTATTAACGATCTGCCTGAACGGTGTGCGGAGGTTTTGAGGTGTAAGCTTGCGCCTTTGCTCTGCATGGAGTTGAAATGCACCGGCCAGAAAGGATTGAGTGGAAGGGATAGCCAGCTGATTTGTTGCCGATCGCGACCGGGCCATCGTGTCATTGACCGGTCGCGCATTTGATTCCACCGGATAGGCTTTTGATGCGATTTAACATGGGCTGGAATAAATGAGAACCGCTTATCAATCACGGCGGTTGGCATTCTCAGCTTTTTCTTTTAATGCGTCGCCTGCTTCTTCAATCTTTTCCGCAGCTTCTTCAAGCGCTTCGTCTATTTGTTCACCTGTCCGTTCAGCAGGTCCTTCGAAAGCATCTCCAGTATCTTCAATTTTCTCAACTGCTTTTTCAATAGCTTCATCAATGGTTGCTTTGCTGCTATCGACCGATTGGTCGATTTCTTTGCCCATTTTCTCTGCCGTCCCTTCTTGTCCTGAGCAGCTTGCCAGCAGTAAAGACAGAAAGACCGCAGCCAGGGATAAAATCAGTTTGTGCATGGTGTGCCTCGCATATGAATGATTGAATGGGTTTTTTTGAAATACCGCTTGCGATGCTTCCGGATAGAGCAAAAGGGTCTTGCTATTTCCTTTTTTCAATTGATTTGCTTGAGTTGAGTAGTGATAAGCACAGCCGGAAATAACGCAAGGCATCCGCATGGTAACACCTCTGGTCAGCTTCGACAAACTCGCTATGGTGCGTGTGTTGTAACAAATGAGCGGTGGAAAGTATATTCCAGCCGCTCACATCTATACATGGGCGGCATATTGACGTGTGAATATTTTCCACGTATATTCTTGCTCCGTTGTGGGTAACTTTCCCGCAATAAATGGAGTAATTAAAAAGCTTCGGGATGACTGCTATTTCGAGCAGATGATAAGTCTATGTAGTTGAGAAAATATTTTTGCTACGCTTGAAATGGTGTTCAGATGCTCCGCAATAGCAATTGCATTGAAGGAATCTGTAAAGGTGAGGACTGCTTCAATGTGCATCATTGCTATTTTTATTGTTCAACTTTCAGAATGAGTAAGTACTATGAAAAAAAATTTAAGAATAATGCTGGTTATGGTCGCATTATGGTTTGGTTTAGGCATGGGGACGGTCAATGCTGCATTGACACAGCCTGTTCTTTCAGCGAATGGCTCTAATTGGGATGCCATTTTTGGCAGTAACGCGGTTCTCGGGCCATTCAGCGATGTTTTTAATCTGGCTTTGCCAGCGAATAGCGCTGGTCTGGGAATCAGCGTGATAAGCGGCTTCAGTCTTGGAGGTGTCGGAGGCTTTAACGTGAATATCACGAGCTTGTCACTGGTGGACGCCACTACATCTACAACGCTTGCAACCGGTGCGGCAGGTAATTTTTCGGTCTTAAGTTATGCGGGCTTTCTGGATGCTACGCACGATTATCAAGTTCTGGTCGGTGGTATCCTGAATGGTGCCAGCGCGAGCGGATCTTACTCAGGCAATATCCAGATTTCTCCTGTTCCGGAACCGGAAACCTATGCGATGCTGCTGGTTGGCCTGGGGCTGATCGGCTTGACGTTGCGCCACAGAAGCAGACGCGCTTATTGATCCGGCCATTAAAAAGATTTATTAGAATCTCCGTATCCCGGCCTTCTCTGCTATGAAAAATCGAACTGTTTAATGGCCGACTCTATAAAAGCATCAATATCAGGGGATCTTTCGGGATCATGAGTGCCCCGCCGCCTTGGCGGGGTTTTTTGATCGGTTGCTTGCGATGGGCAGTGATGCAAGAGGCGGATCAATTCAAATCGTGTTCGATGTATATTTTATTTGATTGCTTTCAGACTTACCTGCATTGGTAAACATTTCCGATAAATATGATTTCCTTGTCGGCTCCGGGGATCTCATATTTTCCTGAGTTATTGGAACGAATGATATGCACATTGTTGCCGCCCAGTTTCCGCGCTTCGTCCCGTAAATTGTTCCGGGCTTTGATCAGCCGTTCGAGATACGGCGTATGATCTTCTTCGGCCTTACTGTCTTTTGAAGAACCTTTCACTTTGCCGAGTAATTCACATCCAGCAGGCCCTTCTTCGCCGACCATGATCGTTACGGATTGGGTTTCGTCCGGCTGTGCATGGGCTTCCATGCAGCCTAGGATGATAAATGAAAAAATTAT
>CAZDYN010000274.1:0-3401 GCA_964509635.1 uncultured Nitrosomonas sp.
TTTGGCCTGTTCTTGCCTTGAAAGCGTTTTGCAACAGCCTGTTAATGATGCTCAAATTCCAGGCGGCCCTCGCGCCTGATCAATTCGTCGATGGTCAGACCCACTGCCGGGACGCCGCTGAATACCGATCCCGCTCTTCTTTTGTTGAAGTGCTCCAGCATGGTGGCGTAGGCCCTGGGCGGTAGCGGAAAGAATTTTGCTTCTTTCACAAGGAGCAGGGCGTTCTTCATATAAAATTCAACAAATGCCTTGACTTCAGGTTTTCCGGCGGCTTTAACGCTGACATAAATAAAGATCGGGCGCGATAACGGCTGGTAACTGCCATTCTCAACGCTTTCAACCGATGGGAGAACGGCGCCGTCACCTTTGCCGTTGTCGATCGCGACTGCGGTGACTTTGTTCTGATTCTCGATGTAATAGGCAAATCCGAAAAATCCCAAGCCATTTTTATTACCGGCCACGCCGTTGACTAATTCATTGTCATCCGCGGAAGCCGTGAAATCGCTCCGGCTTGATTTGGCTTTGCCGGCAATGGCCTCGGTAAAGTAATCGTAAGTACCGGAATTCGCATCGGCACCGAAGAGTTTGATGGCTGCATCGGGCCATGCCCGGTTTATCTGATTCCAATGCGTGATTCTGCCCTGCGCAGCGGGTTCCCAGATTTTTTTTAACTCCGCCACGGTCAGGGCGGTGCTCCAGTAGTTCTCCGGATGCACGGCCACAGTCAAGGCATCAAACGCGACCGGTATTTCCACATACTGCACACGGGAATGCTTGCAATCCTTCATTTCACTTTTCAGGATAGGACGGGAGGTATTCACGATATCGATCTCGCCGCGGCAGAACTTCCTGAAGCCGCCACCGCTGCCGGAAATATCGACGGTTACCTGAACAGCATTCTTTTTCGCGCTCTGAAACTTGTCCGCTACCGCTTTGGTGATCGGATAGCCGGTGCTGGAACCGTCTATTTTGATAACCGGCTGGGCATTTGCAATGCTGGCAAAGCTTATTAACGTAATCAATACGAATAGTCTATTCATTGGTTTGTTAAAGCTGTCCAAGTGTGGCATTTCAGTCTCCTGTTTGAGATGATTGCTGGCTGTGCCATGCTGCTGTGTCTGACGACCAAAATAGTAGCGCATATTTTAAGTCATGACAGGCAGTATTCTGGCCGGAATGTGATACTGTCTATACGGATTATACAGGCCACTGAATTTCATGGGGAATTCAGATAAAATCTGAATTCCCGGTTTGTGAGCAACTTGTGTGATTCTTGCCGGGATTGCTTTAAAAATCGACTGTCAACTGTGTCAGGAACGCACTCAAATCGGCATTGTTCCAGCTATTCGTCCGCGCCCCGGCGCCGCCAGAGTAACCATTGCCATTTGCGGTAGGCGTTGCGGCCGTGTTGATGTCCAGCATGTGGATGACGTTAGTTTGAAACTTGACGTTTGAATGGGGATACCAGTTCAAGCCGATTCTGACCATATCAGCCTGACCGCCCCTGATCGCACCGGAATTCATGTTGATGTAATCATAACCGGCAGCGATCTCCCATGCGCCCAGGCCCGGGCCGTTCCACTGAAAGGGCCGGTTGGGCTTGATACGGTTTGCCGCGCCATTTCTGACGTGATAAGCCTTGGATTCACCGGTCAGGAAGTAACTCGCAAAGCCATAATAACCGGTCAAATGCTCGCCATCGTAGCCGGTACCGTTGATGTTGGTGCGTAAATATTCGCCTTGCATGGAAAATGGGCCGTACACAAACCATCCTTCCGCGCCATAGCGATCATAACTGCTGATCCGGCGGCGGTTGGGATCGCCGAGAGCGCCTGTGCTCAGGTTGCCGGTGTTGAGAATGTTGGTGCGATCCACGTTGGTGCCCGGGAATGCGAAGAACGACATGCCGCCGCCACCACCGTTGGTTCCTTCGCCGACCATCGTGCCGTCGGCACGGTATTGCGTATTGACGTCAGTATGCCCTGCAGAAATACCGACATGCAGGAACTTGGTGTCATCTTCCATCCATGGTCTGCCGCTGATACGGCCGATGCCTTGCCAGCCGGTGTCACCCGAGCCGTTATTGCGGCTTTGATTACCGTTGGCGTTGACCGAGGTGGAAGCGGCCGACCAGGATCCGATCGGCTCCGTTTGGAAAGCCAGTCCGGTTTGCCAGCGTTTAACCGCGTAATTGGCGCCGATACCTGTTTTGTAAGTATTGGGGTTGTCCACGAACGAGTTGACCGACATATGACGTTCGATGAAGGTAAGATAACGGTTGCTGGCCGCTTCTTCCAGACTGAACGGTTCCTTGAATGAACCAATTTTATAGGAAAGCTCGTCCGTATGATTTAAGCGCACGTAGGCATCGGTAATCCCGGATCCGACCGAGCCGTTGCCGCGGCTGAAGTCATATTCAAATTTATAATCCCAGATTTTGAAAAAAGTGCCTTCAACACCCAAGCGGGCACGGCGGATGTTCATGCCGCTATTCAGCTCGTTGGGCAGATTGGTTCCAAATGCGGGATCGGGGTCATTGATAAAATTGTATTGTGAGGCCGCTTGTATCCGCCCATTGAGCGACATTGAAAAGTTGCCATCTTTGGTTGACCAGTGTAAGCCTCGATCGTCAAAAGTGCCGTGTATTTTTTCAACTTCTTTTATGCGCTCTTCGAGCACCGAGACCTGGCTGGCCAGATGCTCGTGCGACGGTTTTTCCGCTACTGCCGTGGCTGGCTCCTTATGTATCGGAGTTGATTCGGCCGGAACCCGTGACGGGGCGGCCAGCGCTTTGGGTGCTTCTGTTTTTGCCGGTGTATCCTCGGCTTTTACGAATGATCCCATATGAACCCGGCCGGGACCCGGTTCCGCGTAAATCTGTTTGGTAGTCGTATCGACATAGAGATCCAGCGCATAAGCATCGGATAGGGCAAGTAAGCTGGCTACAGCCGAGATTGCTGCAATAGGTCTGAATAAGTGCATCATCTGTATTTGATCCAAGGTTAAAAAACGAGTCATTTAAGATGGCAACCGTTATATAGCAGCATTGTTACAGTTTTATGACAGTTACAATTTTTTTACAGTTTTGTGACGGAACCTGTGATAAGGAATCCCGGTATTTACCGGTTAACTGCTTGAAGCAAGAATTATTAATTCTTAAAATACGCATTGCATCGGGTGCAGACAGAATGTGCTGCTCAATGTACGGTGAGGTTTTCTCGAATTGACGGGAACTTTCATTGGAAACGAACCTGTCTAAAATGAAGTGTATGGCAAGGATGGTTTTCTTCCGTGTCAGGCACCTATTTCTATTAACTGGTTATTTTAATTAATAGGAGGTAACAAAATGGCAACAACCTATGGCACGACGAGTGCATCATCAAGTGCTAGCTATGACATGT
>CAZDYN010000275.1:0-3401 GCA_964509635.1 uncultured Nitrosomonas sp.
GGAATCTTATCGAGATAATGGAGCGTGTCAATTAATAATGTTTTGAATATTTCCATATCCGGATTGTTTTGCTGTGTCTCAAGCGCTTGTTTCCACTGTGCAGATAGTTGAGTGGCATCGGCTGAAAGCTTTTCTTGAATAGGCATTGCAATTTCGGTGGCATTGAGCGTGCGTTCAGCGGCTTGCTCGGTTTTAGTGGCAACATAAGATAACTTATCCTGTGCCTCGGGTGCTTCGGCTGCGATTGATTCAAGGCGTTTATCGTAGCCCAGTTCACGTAAACTGTCGTGTAAGTTTCGAGTTAATTGTCCTATCTGATCAATAACTTTTTTATCCGTCGCCATTAGTTCATTCTCTTCTGTATCTTTCATCGCAGATACGGGTGATATATTTGCTAGTTGAACCGATTTTTTGGATTCTGAGCTGATTGTTTTTTGAGAAATATCATCAACTTTTGTTTTTAAAAGACGTTTTGTATTCATATTGGACTCGATGGTTGTTATGAAAAGAGATGCCGTATTTAAGCGGATGCCTTACTTTCCATGTTCTGGAAGATTTTATTTAATTTCTCTTCAAGCGTGGCGGCAGTAAAGGGCTTCACAATATAACCGCTTGCCCCCGCCTGTGCAGCAGCGACGATATTTTCTTTTTTAGCTTCAGCAGTTACCATGAGTACAGGGATCTTTTTTAATGCTTCATTGGCTCGCACATTCTGAAGCATGGTTAGTCCGTCCATATTGGGCATATTCCAATCCGATACAATAAAATCGAAATTACCATCCTGCAGTTTGCGTAATGCAACTGCACCATCTTCAGCTTCATCGACATTGACAAATCCAAGTTCTTTTAGAAGGTTGCGAACGATTCTACGCATTGTAGAAAAATCATCCACAACCAAGAATTTTAAATTTTTGTCAGGCATTCTTTATCTCCGTAAATATATATTTTTGCACTACTGGAATTGCTTCAATTCGTGATCAGCTAACCAATTTGATTGTATGATTGCTACGTTACCGATGCTTTACGACAACTGCTTTTGAAAGTTTAGGTTGAATCTGAAAATTGCACTGATCATAGGAGAATGTAATTTCTGGCCTGAATATGAATTTTTTATGGGACCGGGCTAGCTTTGTTACGGAGAATGACGAGGGCTTTTAAATCTTCTATGAGGAAATCAGCCATGCTGTTGTGTCGATTATCCGGATTCAATTTCTCTTGTAATGATACTTTAGAAGAGTTTGAGCTTAATTTAATTGCTTTTAGATTTTTATCGATGAGGCCGAATGCAGGCTGGTTGTTAGTATGCTATTGTTTTGCCGGTATCGTTATATCAGCTAATGTGCTGATATCGAGAATCAACTTTTTCTGATGGTTGAGTGATTCTGCTTAATTATATTGTCGATATGACATGATATGAACGTGCAATGGAAGCTGACTATTGCTCGTTAAAATAATAAAAAAGGAAATGCTACATGAGTGCTATTTGGTTCAAAGATTATACGATTGAATATTTGGAGGGGCTGCGCAATGCCAATATGGGGCAACATATCGGTATTCAGTTTACTGAACTGGGGTCGGATTTTCTGAAGGCGCGTATGCCGATCGACAAACGCACAACGCAGCCCTTCGGCATCCTGCATGGCGGTGCAAGTTGTGTATTATCGGAAACTCTGGGCAGTGTGTCAGGTTGGATGACGATCGACCCGGAAAAATATCGCGCGGTCGGATTGGAGTTGAATATCAACCATATCCGCGCAGTAACCCAAGGCCACGTCATCGGTATCTGCACGCCATTGCATACTGGTCGCCGTACCCAAGTATGGCAAACGGATATTGTTGAAGAGGCCACTGGCAAGCGCGTGGCGATTTCGCGGCTGACGCTGGCTATCATTGATCAAGGCACACTCAGCACGCAGAAGGAGCATGTGATCGTCGATAGGGCATCATAAAGCGCTAAGCCGGACAAGTCCTGCCTTATCAAAAACCCGCATGCTGGAAAGAATGCGGGTTTTTTATTGAGGGTAAAACTTAAACTATTGAACTATCTTAAGCATCTTTATTATTTTCTTTGCTCTTGCCGGTATCGGCATCGGATTGTTCCACTGGTGATTCGACTGTTTCAGACTGCGTTTCTGTTGCAGCAGACTCTTTGTCATTATCCGAAGATTCGCTGTCAGCGTGGTCATCGTGACCGCCTTTGCTGTTCCACATAAAATAAGCCGCACCCAGTGTAACTATCACAACGGGTAATGTAATAAAAACCAGCAGCGCATATTCAACCGTTATATCCGATCCCGAGGGGGGGGGGCTGTTGACGATCACGTAAGCATGCGTCAGGGCAACTCCGTAAACGGGCAGCAATGCCGCCATATAACGGTTTGTGATGAACGGCCGCACGGTTAACATATTCAGAATATTGGAGCCGTAATATCCAACAAAGTAAATGAAAATATAAAAGAAAATGGCGCCCATGAGTTTTCCTGTATTGATCCGGTTTATCGGTTATTAAAATCAGATTTTATAAAAAGGCTAAGAATCTTCAGGCTTATGATACACAGATCACTATAAAAAATGTACTGGTTGGTTTCTGGGGATTCAGAAGTAGCCATGCGCAATGCGATACAGATTTCTCCTGGTGTTCTCATAAAGTTATCTGAAGCACTCAGGCTAAAATCATTTTTATCATTAAGCTTGCCAGACATCATCGTAATGATCTGTTTCCGGGACTTGAATCACTTTGCGGATGTTGTTGCCAAAAAAAGAATCATCTCATCGGAGTAAAAATTAGGTATGCTAAAAACTTATTTAATTTGATTAGGTTTTTTATGGATTCCCTAACCCACTTGCCTTCACCAGCCATTCAATCCAAAGATATACCGAAGGATAAGTTTCTGAATATTCCTGAATATTCAGAAAGGATGGAAATACACATCGAACTGAATACTGTCGCGTATGAGCTTCTGGCTCCACCGTTTGAACTGTCGCATCTGGTATTGATGTCAGAACGGGGATGGGTTGATCAGGAGCGTGAATTGATCGGTGAATTATGTGCGCGTTATAACATCAATCCACCCAATACGCACGAGAATGATTTTAGTGCGGATTTTGGTGAATTCCGCCTGCGCTGGGAGCGGCATACCGAATACTCGACGTATACGGTTTATCGCGCAAAACCGTTTGAAATGCCTTTTCAGCATCCTGCGATCACGTATGTGCCGCAGGAGTGGCTGGCGCGTTTGCCGGGTGAATTGCTGGTGGCGACGCATATCGCGCTGGAGGATCGCTCGCACCACAGCCTGGTGTTCCGCAGGACTGACGCGGCTCCGGTGTGCGAGCGAGTCGGGCTGCGCGTCCTCACCGAGGACGACCTCGACCGCGCCTTAGCGCACTTCACCGGGATC
>CAZDYN010000276.1:0-3397 GCA_964509635.1 uncultured Nitrosomonas sp.
CGGTCAATGAACCGGTAAATAGCGTCAGTTTGATTAAATCCCGGTTAAGTAGCGTTGCTTGCGCAGACCTGGGCGGTCGATTCAACACGCTGCGATCGATGGGATCAGTTGCCAAAGCCAGCGCCGCAAACCCATCCGTTGCCAGATTGATCCACAAAAGATAGAGCGGCAAAAGTGGCAACGGCCAGCCGAGCAGAATCGCTACCAGCATCACGATCAATTCGCCGGTACTGCTTCCAAGCAGATAGGCCAAAGTTTTAGCAATATTGTCATAAATGCCCCGCCCCTCCTCTACGGCAGCGACGATGGAAGCAAAATTGTCATCCGTAATAATGATATCCGCCGCTTCCTTGGTCACCTCGGTGCCGGTAACACCCATAGCGATACCAATGGATGCTTCCTTGATTGCGGGCGCATCGTTCACCCCGTCTCCGGTCATCGCCACTACCGTGCTCCGCGCCTTCCATGCACGGACGATGCGAAGCTTGTGCTCGGCGGTGACACGCGCATAAACGGAAATCCCTGATACACGTTCCTTCAGCGCCGTATCATCCAATCGATCGAGTTCGAGGCCGGTAAGAATCTCGTCATGCTTACCCAGAATACCCAGCTCACGCCCTATCGCCCGTGCCGTATCGGGATGATCGCCGGTAATCATCACGGTTTTGATGCCGGCCCGTTTGCATTTGGCCACAGCCTCCTTTGCCTCGGCGCGCGGCGGATCCTGCAAACCGATGAGCCCCAGAAAGATAAGCTCCTTCTCGATTTCAGTATCGCTTACAATCCTGCCTTCTGCGAAACTGGGGCCATCCAGGGTGCGCTCGGCAACCGCAAGCACGCGTAGCGCATCGTTTGCCAGTAACGCATTAGCATGGATAAGCCGGATACGGTCGCTTTCGGTCAGATCCTTTATTCCCCGGTCGGTACGGATCCGGGTGCAGCGGTTGAGAATTACTTCCGGCGCACCTTTGACGAATGCCCAGGCATGATTCTCCCGCCGGCGGATGACAGTCATGCGTTTGCGGGCGGAATCGAAAGGAACAATGGCCAGGCGTGGCATTTCAGCCTCAACCATTTGCCGGGTAATATTGCCTTTGGCGGCGGCAACCAGCAGTGCGCCTCCGGTGGGATCGCCCACGATCATGGGTCGGCCATCAATTAAAGTTAACTCGGCATCGTTGCAAGCAGCCGATGCACGGAGCAGCGCGAGCAGTGATGGGGTTGTCTCCACCGGGATTTCTGCATTGCCGGCAAAAAACGCCCCCTCGGTTGAATAGCCTTCACCGCTGATGCGATACAAATTATCTGCCGTGACCAGTTTGCAGGCAGTCATTTCACCCATCGTCAGGGTACCCGTCTTATCCGTACAGATGACCTGAGCGCGACCCAATGTTTCAATCGAAGCCAGGTGCCGCACCAATGCATTGCGCCGTACCATGCGCTGCACACCCAAAGCAAGCGCGATAGTCACCACCGCCGGCAATCCCTCGGGAATAGCGGCAACAGCGAGACTCACCGTGCTTAAGAAGAGCTCAAATGGCGCTATCCCCCGCAATAATCCTAGCCCGAAAATCAGTGCAACAATGCTGAAACAGGCCAGCAATAACATATGTCCTACCCGGTCGAGCTGGACTTGCAACGGGGTTTCTCCACTTTCGGCAGTCTCCAGCAGTTTAGCGATATGGCCGAGTTCCGTTTCCATGCCGGTATTAACCACCAATGCGCGACCGGAACCGCCTGTTACGCTGGTGCCGAGAAAAACCATGTTTTTCCGCTCGGCCAAAGCTGTTTCCGGAAGAAGATTGTCAGTAAGCTTGCCTACAGCTTGCGATTCACCCGTGAGCGGAGCTTCATTGATGCGTAGAACAGAGGCCTGAATCAGGCGGGCATCGGCAGAGACCAGATCCCCTCCTTCGAGCAACAGAATATCGCCCGGTACGATTCCGGTTGCAGCAACCACCACGCTGCGGCCATTGCGCACTACACGGCAATGGGGCGCTACCAGATCGGCCAGCGCGGCAGCCGCCCTTTCGGCACGATACTCCTGCATGAAACCAATCAGCGCATTCAGGATTACGATGGCAATAATGGCGATGCCATCCGCGGTTTCGCCCAATACTGTTGAAATAGCCGCTGCGCCAATCAGCACCCAGATAACCAGGCTTTTAAACTGGCTTGCCAAAATTGCCAAGGCTGAGAATTGATTGCCTTTCAGCAGCTTATTGGATCCATACCGGACGAGGCGAGCAGCCGCTTCCTCATCGGTAAGTCCCGATTCCACATCGGTTGCAAGAAAGTGTTCGAGTTCGGCTATTGATTGGCTATGCCATGCATTCATAGCTCATTTTTCACGGGTTTGCAGGCGCGGTATAAAGCGATGCCGCCGACCACGGTGCGGTACTGGGCGGTTTCCTGCACCGGATGGAATCCGGCCTCCGCCATAAAAACAGGCAGTAAGCCCAGAATGTTATCGTGAACCTCTTCAGCCCAGCGTATCACCAGATAAATCAGCCACATGACGAAATCGTGCGGTTTGCCGAAATCCGCCACATGCAGTTCGCCACCGGGTTTGAGCACGCGGAATGCTTCCCCAAGTGCCCGCAATTTATCCTCCCGCGTCAGGTGATGCAGCATCAGGCTGGCAAACACACGATCGAAACTTCCGTCCGGATAGGGGAGATGAGTCGCCGTACCCTGCTGCAGGACGATGGTTTTTCCCGCCTGTTTGATCTTCCTTCGCGCGATGTCCAATATTTGAGAATCCATGTCGAGTCCATATACTAAGGCGTCCGGCTGGGTTTGCTTGATCAGCAGGGTAAGCGTGCCCGTGCCGCAGCCCACATCCAACACATTTTGGCCGGGCAGGATGCGGGCTTGCGCAATTAATGCGGTCTTTAGTGCTGCTTCAGGAAACAAGCGCCGCATCACCGGATCGTACCAGCGTGTCAGCCAGTGAAAATGAAACGCCGGGATATAACGGGGGGATTTTTTCATGATGATGAACCTCCGTTTTTTACTGGCCTGAGTGATCGCCGAATCGGAATCTCCTTCACCACCGCATAAACCGCCGGAAAAATAATCAGCGTCAGAATCGTCGCGGACACCATGCCGCCGACCATCGGCGCGGCGATGCGGCGCATGATTTCGGAGCCGGTGCCGGTGCTCAGCATGACCGGCAGCAGGCCGATGACGCTGCCCGCGATGGTCATCATGACCGGGCGGATGCGGTACACCGCGCCCTGCACCACGGCTTCGTACAGATCGCTGACCGTCACTTTCTCGGCCATCGCCTTGCGTTGCCGGGTGATGGTGGTGAGCGATTGGTCAATGAAGGCCAGCATGACCATGCCGGATTCGGCGGCGATGCCGATCAGGCCGATGAAACCGACCACCGCGG
>CAZDYN010000277.1:0-3360 GCA_964509635.1 uncultured Nitrosomonas sp.
TGCTGCGGATGGAGAGGAAACCCAAAGCGACGATGATGACGAGGATGAGGAGTAGTTAATCATTTTCTAGAGTCTCCGGTTAGTTATATCGATAAATTTAAGATTTTGATAAAGAATATTTATAGTTAGATCGATAGTTAAAAAGCCCGCCTATGGCGGGCTTTTTATTACACTGAGGTTTATTATAATGCTAGAGCATTTTCCAAAGCCTGATGCAGATTATCCGCATAAAAACAGAGATTACTTTATTGCAGGTTTTACTTTCTTCTGTGTTGCAGTAAGTTTGGTAATTGATGGTAGCGCGAGTTCTGAACTCCAGAATCTGCTAGGAGTTATTGCCTGGATTTTTTTGTTTGGATTATTAATTGGTGAAAATCGAGAAGTGAGAATGCAGGTTGTTATTGCTGTAGCATTTGCTACAGCTGGTGAACATTTTGCTTCGATTTATATGGAAGGGTATACCTACCGATTTGGAAATGTGCCTCATTATGTTCCACCAGGACATGGAATGGTTTACTTGACAGCTGTGGCACTTGCACGCTCAAGATTTTTCTTAATGAATGCGAGAAGATTAGCAGCTTTTGTTATTGTGACGGGTGGTTTATGGTCGTTGTGGGGTATCAGTGGTATACCAGAACAAGGTGATCAGGTTGGTGCTTTTTTGTTTTGTGTTTTTGTCATTTGTTTATTTAAAGGGCGATCACCAATGGTTTATTTAGGTGCCTTTTTTATTTGTACGTGGCTGGAGATTATTGGAACAGCAGCCGGAACATGGAAATGGGCATCAATTGAACCTGTATTCAATTGGACCCAAGGAAATCCACCAAGTGGGGTCGCTGCTTGGTATTGTCTGGTTGATGCAGTGGCAATTGGCTTTGCGCCAAAGATTTTAAATGGATTGCAAAAAATGAATAACTGGTATAAAACATCATTCAGTAAATAGCTAATGATCTAAAGTGTTTTTTAGGAATTTAGGATTAATCAATAAAGACTATAAGCAGTATTTTAAATTTAATTATTTGGAAGGAATATCAGTGACTGTTGTTCGTTTGCCAGATGGATCTGAGCGCATTTTTGATCACCCTGTAACAGTTATAGATGCTGCTTCAGCGATTGGACAAGGTCTTGCCCGTGCAGCAATTGCTGGAAAAATTAATGGTAAGCTGGTTGACATTTATAGCCAGATTGAAAGCGATTGTGAACTTGCTATTATTACAGAGAAAGATGCAGATGGATTGGAGATTATCAGGCATTCCTGTGCGCATTTACTAGCTCATGCGGTAAAGGAATTATTTCCTGAAGCACAGGTGACTATCGGGCCAGTGGTTGAAAATGGATTTTATTATGATTTCTCATACAAACGTCCATTTACACCGGAAGATTTGCAAACCATTAAGAAACGCATGCTTGAAATCAGTAAACGAGATCTCAAGATAGAGCGAAAGGTTGTGGAGCGTTCTGAAGCAATTAATTTCTTTAAGCGGCAAGGTGAGCATTATAAAGCGCAAATAATTGAATCAATACCAGGAGATGAAGATTTATCGCTTTATTCTCAAGGGAATTTTACAGATTTGTGTCGAGGTCCGCATGTTCCCGCTACTTCAAAAATAAAGATTTTTAAGCTGATGAAGGTAGCAGGGGCTTATTGGCGTGGCGATTCTAAGAATGAGATGCTGCAGCGGATCTATGGGACCGCTTGGACGAACAAGGATGATCAGAAAAATTATTTGCATCGTTTGGAAGAAGCGGAAAAGAGAGATCATCGGAAACTCGGCAAGCAGCTTGATTTGTTTCACACGCAAGATGAAGCACCTGGCATGGTATTCTGGCATCCTAAAGGTTGGGTACTGTGGCAGCAGATTGAACAATATATGAGAAATATTCTGAATCAGAATGGCTATCAGGAAATACGCACACCGCAGATTCTGGATAAGGATTTGTGGGTACGTTCAGGACACTGGGAAAATTTTCGTGAGAATATGTTTACTACCCATTCTGATGAACGGGATTTTGCTGTAAAACCAATGAATTGCCCTGGTCACGTTCAAGTGTTTAATCAAGGATTGAGGAGTTACCGGGAACTTCCGATTCGATTAGCTGAATTTGGTTCTTGTCATCGAAATGAGGCTTCAGGAGCTTTACACGGTATTATGCGTGTGCGTGGATTTACTCAGGATGATGCGCATATTTTCTGCACAGAAGATCAGATACAAGATGAAGTAATGAGATTTATCGACTTATTGAAGATTGTCTATGCAGACTTTGGTTTTAAAGAATTGCTGGTCAAGCTATCGACTCGCCCGCACAAGCGTGTAGGATCTGAAGCACAATGGGATAAATCAGAAGCTGCGCTTCAAGCTGCTTTGAATGAAGTCAAGCTCGAATGGGAATTGCAGCCCGGTGAAGGTGCATTTTATGGACCAAAGATTGAGTTCTCGCTAAAAGATTGCATAGGTCGAGTATGGCAATGCGGTACGTTGCAACTGGATTTTTCTATGCCGGATCGTTTAGATGCTGAATATGTCGCAGAAGATAATTCACGACAAATTCCCGTAATGCTGCATAGAGCCATTCTCGGGTCTATGGAGAGATTTATCGGTATATTGATTGAGAATTATGCTGGTGCATTGCCTCTGTGGCTATCGCCAGAGCAGGCTGTGGTATTAAATATTTCTCGGGCACAGATTGATTATGCACAGAAAGTAACTGAGCAATTAAAGCAATACGGTATCAGAGTCAGCTTAGACTTGAGAAATGAGAAGATAACCTATAAAATCCGCGAGCATAGCTTACAGAAGCTGCCCTATCAGATTATTGTTGGGGATGAAGAGATGCGAACAAATACAGTAGCGGTTCGTAATCGTGCGGGTGAGAATCTTGGTCAGATGACATTACAAGCTTTACTCGAACACCTTAAAGAAGAGATTTCTTTAAGAAAATGAATATCTTTATAAACTAATCTTGGAGAATTTGCCATAGCTCAGGAAAAATCAGTGCGCATCAATGAAGAAATCGATGTGTCAGAGGTACGTTTAATCGGTGTGAATGGAGAGCAAGTTGGTATTGTTACACTTGCTGGTGCAATAGTCTTAGCGGATGAAGCTGGGGTGGATCTGGTTGAAATCGCGCCGACAGCACAACCACCTGTTTGCCGCTTGATGGATTATGGCAAGTTTCGCTATCAGGAAAGCAAGAAAAAACACGATGCGAAATTAAAACAGAAACAAGTCCAGATTATTATGCTCAATATGTATTCAAAGATTGCTACATGCCTCACGATTATATCAAATACGTTTGGGGCGATGGAGCACATTTAAATTATAATTATAATTTTTATAAAATACCATCTTGCCATTCTCC
>CAZDYN010000278.1:0-3355 GCA_964509635.1 uncultured Nitrosomonas sp.
TGTTTTGCCGGCGTATTCGGATAAATCAACAGCGAATTACTATTCAGTACCTTATAGGCCAACTGATTGGTCATCAGCAATAACTTGAGAATATCTTCAATCGTATTGTTACGAACGAAAAGGGAAATTTTGGCGTCCTGCCGGATATCCTTGTCAAAAACAAAATTAATACCGGCTGTCCGTGCCATGAGTTCAAATACCGATTTCAAATCGGTATCCTTGAATTCCATGGTCAGCGCTTTTTTGAAAGCAGATTCCAGCGCCAGGTCGGTAACTTCGGGACGCGTCATCAATGAATTGATTTGCGCGACTAATTGACGGGCATGCGATTGCTGCGGGTTTTCCTGCAACACGGCCCGGACGATCGTTTCCGCGCCCGTAACGTCATTGCGAATCAGCAGTTCTTTGGCGGCCTCGATTGATGCGATATGGCGACGCTCCAGTCCAATCGACTCCAAGCCTTCCTTGGCACGTTCATGGAACGGATACAAGTTTAAAACACGTTGATATTGCTGTTCGGCCTGTTCCAGGTCTCCTGCAAACTTAAAGCCATCCGCTTCAAATAGTATTTTGCTAATCACTTCTTCACGAGCACGTATCAACACCGTGCGGATTTCCTTATTTTCAGGCTCTTCGCGTGCAGCCTGTTCAAGTTTTTGCAATCCACGCTCAAGCTCACCCGCGGTGATCAGCTTCTGCCCATCATCAAACGCAATATTGCGGGTGCCGAATGTTCTGTTATTGATCGCACAACCTGTATTAGCTATGAACAAAATGATAAGGACAACAATTCTCCAGCTTTTCATCGGATGCTTCCTGCGATTTGATTATTAATGGTGAGCGTCTGTTTCACATTGAGCGGCAGATACGTAACGATGATGGTGTCGTCATTGATCGCATCCAGCCGGTATTGGTTGTTAATCTTGCCACCGGGTTTGGTAATGTGGTTTTCCCCGGATTGCGCAAGGAAAACCCAGATTTCATTATCCGCCTCCGCCTTTCCGGCATACTTGAACGGCAGCGGCGGCGCTACCGGAGCGGGCGGCGGCGCGGCGGCTTTTTTTACCTGCGCCGCCAGCGCAACCTGTTCTGCAAGACTGGCTTGAGGCTGCCTGGGCGCCCATGTGGTCGATGCAAACAGCTCTCCCGCCAGAGGATTGAATTTTCGTTGTCCCAGTTTATCGATATCCAGTTGCTCGGCATTATTTTCCTGCTGCCTGACCCTGTCACCGGATGACCTGGCCGGTTGCAGCGTCTCCACGGTAGTGTTCAATGATTCCTCTTCCTCGCCGACCAGCGCCACGGCAATCAATGTGACGATCAAAGCGCCGCCTAAAATCAATTTTCGTCTTTTCTCGGCTTGATCCATCGGGTCTATTTATTCAAGTAAAGATTGATTTCAAGACGCGCTTCCAGTTTCTCTGAAGTGACGTTTTCACGTTTAATGGCAACCGCTGAAATAGCCATGGCGGGAACCGCCTCAAGCGCATCGGCGATAAAGGCGCGTATCTGCGCATAGCGGCCTTTTACCGGCAATATCATTTCATACCGCGCCAGGCGCGCGTCATTTTCATAAACCAGGCGGTATTCACTGCTACTGAGTTCCACTCCTTGTTTCTTGGCCAATTGCACCAGCTCGCGGACCCAGAATGGCGATGAATCGATACGCGGGAAAAATTCATAAAATACTTGCAACGCCTGATCGCCGCTCATTTTTTTCCCGGCTTCGGCATCACCGGGCGCTTGTTTTGATAGCGTCTGCATTTGCAGCATCTCAGCGCGCTCTTTCAGCTTCTGCAACGCGGATTCCTGCGGCAACACCACCGAAAAAAAATAAATACCGGCAACAACCATGAGCCCCGCGCCAATCTTGCCCGCCACGCCCAGACGGCCCGCCTGCCAGCGCAGTTGCAGCATAAGCCGGCTGAATTGAATCTGTTGTATTACGGTTTTCAAGAGGTCTGAATCCATGCAGCAGTCAAAAGAAAGACAACCGGCCGGTGCGGATTATCCTGTTTTATCTTGTAGTTTAACAAATGAACCTTGTCAAAAACCGATTCGCGCTCAAGCGCTTCCACGAAATCGAGCAGTTCGGACATACTCCTGGCTTCACCGCCGATGCGCACTGTGAGGCTGGAAACATTCGGTTGCAGCGACAATAACGCGATTTCTTCGGTGGCGGCTTGTTCGATTGCGTCAAATAACGCCTCCCAGGGCAAATTGATCTGATCCAATATCGTATTCGCCTGAATGATTTCCTTGCGGATTTCCTGGCCGATTTCCTTGATCCGGGGCGCCGCTCGCGTGCGTGGCGCAGCTTTCTGCTGTTGTTGCTTTTCCAGGCGCTCGACGCGATGAGTCCAGAAATTCACCTCCTCGGTCACTTGCCGGAATTGCAGAAACACACCGGCGAGCAGCAGCAATCCAATCAACAGAACGGAAAAATCAATGCGGGGAACGGTTTGCCCGCGATCCGGAAATTTTAATCTTAAGCGGGACATTGATTCGCCTCAGCCTGATCAACCGGCACCGCAGGATAATGCGCCGGCGCCTGTATCCGTCCGGTTTGCAGCGGGACAACGCTCCATCCGCAATTTTCCGGCAATCTCAACCCCGGATGCTCGGGCGCAAACAGATGAACCCATTCACCGGTCTCTTTATTTCCCGACAAAACGGCCTCCTGATCCAGCGCTGCCAGCAATTCATCCGCCGCATCATGCAGGATTCGCTGATTGCGGATATTGAGCCAGATTCCGTCGGCCAGCAGAGCAATACAAATACGTCCCGCTTCGATCACGGCAAGATATGTCTTAGGGCCGCCCAGCAGCTTTTGCCAGCGGTCATAAACGGATGCCAGATAAGGCTCGGCCCCTTGGAATTTACATTGATGCCGCTGCGCCATCTGCTCCAGCCGTATCATCAAGTCACGGGATATGGCCGCGCACACCGCGCCGCTGACCGGGCTCCATCCGCTCACGCTGAGCACCCACGAGTCTGCGCGATCCGCATACACTTCGCGCATACGGAAAGCGGCATAGGAGTTCACTTCTTCCGGCGTTGTTATTTCCGCCTGCGGCGGCAGTACGGCATAGCGGACAAAGTGATTGGACAGTGTAATCGACAGCTCCGTGCCAGCCGCAGCGCTCAGGTTCTTTTCCAATTGACGCAGGGCCGGTTCCCAAACCGGCGCCCCCTGAACAGGGCTGCACGGCAAAGTGATTCTGGCTGTTTGCACCGGTTTGAATCCGCGCTTTGAACGCACCCAATCCACCCGCCCGGGCGCCAGAAAAACCTGTATCTGATCACGCCACAATCGTGACACGATTAGCCTCCTCCAAACTGGTTAATCCCTGCT
>CAZDYN010000279.1:0-2369 GCA_964509635.1 uncultured Nitrosomonas sp.
GCTCTTGCAGTGTTTTTGAATCGGCTAATACCCAACGCTTTAGAGTTGGATTATCAATGCCGTATTGCGCGGTTGCTTCTTTCAAATGAACCATTTCTTGCGCAAAAGTTGCCTGCAATGACTTGGTATATTTGGCAAGGACTTCATAACGGTGAGAAATAACAGCCTGCAATGTAACTGAATCACATTGCGTCTTTTGCTTGTCAAAACGCAATTTGGGCGCAATTTTCTTGACTTTTGCAAGCCCCAGCATTTCCAGAATACGGATATACAGCCAGCCGATATCGAACTCATACCATTTGTTGGATAATTTTGCCGATGTGGCATAAGCATGATGATTATTATGCAGTTCCTCGCCGCCAATTAAAATACCCCATGGAACAATATTTGTGCTGGCATCCTCCGCTTGGAAATTACGATACCCCCAAAAATGACCCACACCGTTAATGATACCAGCCGCAAATATTGGCGCCCACATCATTTGCACCGCCCATATGGTAATACCGATAGGACCAAACAGAATTACATTAATAATCAGCATGAGCGCAACACCTTTTGCGCTGTGTTTGCTGTAAACATTACGCTCCATCCAATCATCGGGCGTACCATAACCATATCTTTTCAAGGTTTCTTGATTCTTCGCTTCTGCTCTATAAAGCTCCGAGCCCTCGGCTAAAACTTTTTTGATACCATAAATAACCGGACTATGCGGATCATCCTTCGTTTCACATTTTGCATGATGCTTGCGATGAATTGCTGTCCATTGTTTGGTCACCATTCCAGTCGTTAACCACAGCCAGAGCCGGAAAAAATGACTCGGTATCGCATGCAACTCCAGCGCTCTATGCGCTGAATGGCGGTGCAGATAAATTGTAATAGCCGCGATTGTAATATGCGTAAAAACCAAGGTAACAGCGACATATCCCCACCAGGGCATATCAATCACACCGGAAATTAGCGTTAGTAAATCAGAAATCATAAAGTTACCATCCTTTTAAAGGTCAGCTAAAACGCAGACCTGACATATAAAAACAAACACCCCATGAACTATACCCGTTCAATTAACTTATTAATAAGTTAAACACAACTTTTACTGTACTTATACTTATGTACTTAATTCCCATCATACTCTGCACAAAATTCTATACTACACTTAATGGAAAGGAAATATTAATCTGTATCAATTATCCGCTTAAAATTTATAGTTCCAATACGATCAAATTTCACACCGTTTTCTAATTTTTCATTAAAACAAATCCGCATTCCCGATAAAACCCGAAGAAGGGTCCAATACCTGTCCTCAGGTCAGGGAAAAATCATTCAGTATGCGCCACTCTCCCGGTGCAAGGCCTTGCAAAGTATATTTGCCGATGGCATAACGGATTAATCGCAGCGTAGGGAATAAAACCGCCGCCGTCATCCGCCTTACCTGACGATTTTTACCCTCATTTAGAATCAACGATATCCAGGCAGTGGCAATATTTTTACGATAACGAATCGGCGGCGTCCGCGGCCAGAGATCATCCGGTTCATCCATCAGACAGGCTTGCGCAGGCCGCGTTCTGAAGTCATTCAAAACCACTCCCTGGCGAAGCTTGTTTAGTGCAGCCTCACCAGGCTCGCCTTCAACCTGAACCCAATATGTTTTAGGCAGTTTAAACTTCGGATTGCTAATTCGATGTTGCAGTCCGCCATCATCCGTCAACAATACCAAGCCTTCACTATCGGCATCCAACCGGCCTGCCGGATAAAAACCGGGTAACGGGATAAAATCTTTCAGTGAGGTATAACCGCTTTCCGGTGTAAACTGGCAGATCACGCCGTAAGGCTTATTAAACAGAATTAATCGTGACATAACAGCCGAGCATATCCGGAAAAGTAACCCGGTAAACTCATAACATTTCTGGATAGATCACTGCATGCAACACTGGTTCAATTATATTTTCTTTTCTCTGACACCGGATCCACCACACTGAACCTTTCTTAACCCTCAAACCGGGAGGAATAACCGGAATCAGGAAGCTTGCAACCCCACTCAATGCCGGTTGATGACCAACGATCACTACCGCACCTTGCGCATTGGGCCAGTTGGCCGCAGCAAGAATAGCATGAATGCTGGCACCGGGTCCTATCGCATCGTTCGTCACAAAATCAGATCGTAATGCCATTGCTGTTTGTTGAGTACGCCGGGCCGGACTGGCAATCACCTGTGTATCTTCCGGCAATTTTGATTTAAGCCAATCCGCCATGCGTTTTGCCTGATCGAGCCCTTTCCCGGTCAATTGACGTGCCGCGTCGGGAAAGCCGTCTTCAGCTTCGGCATGACGCCACAAGATCAACTCCATCGCATTTCTTCAATGTATAAATTC
>CAZDYN010000279.1:2379-3327 GCA_964509635.1 uncultured Nitrosomonas sp.
GCAGTTAGTCCCGCTATCCGTTAAACAATGTCTCAGGCCCATGTGTAGATTGCTGAATCACAACCACTTTATGACGTGATTTGCCGCCTTGTTTCAATACCACATGAGAAAACGGCACATCAAAATGTCTAGCAAGAAATTTTATCAACGCTGCATTTGCCTTACCTTCTACCGGCGCTGCCGCAAGTTTTATCTTGAGTGCATCACCGTGCAGGCCTGCCGCCCCGGTATTTTTTGCACCAGGCTGAATATGCAGCATCAACACAAGATTATTTGCCTCATCATACCGGTACCATCCCATGATTGCATTAACAATCTAAAAGAGCATTGCGGTGATTTCCATATGCACCCCCGCTACAATCATCAATAGCACCTGGATTAAAATCAGTACAAACAACGGCGATAAATCGACATTGGCGATCGGTGGAATACGCCGGCGGAAAACAGCCAGGAACGGACGGGTAAAACTATCCAACAAGGGCGCTAACGGGCTCCGCGGATTAATCCAGGATAGAACGGCTTGCATGATAATCGTGATTAATACTATATAGAGGGTCGTTTTAGCAATCTCAACGATCCCCAGCAACCCCATTACGCCTAATGAAGTCACAATATTGACTTCAAAGTCATAGCCTTGCACCATATATACACTGGTCACAATAATACATTCCAGCAACCACGCCAGCATCAGTGTAGACAGATCAATGCCGGCCCAGCCCGGAATAAAACGGCGTGCGGGCCGTACGATGAAATCAGTCGCCGAAATCAGAAACTGAGAAATCGAGTTGTAGTAAGGGACACGCAATAACTGAAAATAAAAGCGCAATAACAATGCCAGCGAAAGCAATCCCAGAATGGTACTAACAAGAAAAACTAAAATTTGATTGGACATAAGAATTTTCCAAAGAAAACTGTACGATAACCAAGAAACGCCACCCGGTTCTATTA
>CAZDYN010000280.1:0-3314 GCA_964509635.1 uncultured Nitrosomonas sp.
CCGCCGGAAATACCAAAAGCGGCAAGCTGATCGGGCAAATGCCGCTGTTCGGCGGTTAATTGTAAGCGCCGCAATGCGGCGATCATCTTGTTTCTGCCTGCAAGATTGGCGCCGCCTGCATCTGCACGGAATTCGCGCTGACGGCTGAACCACATGACAATGATACTGGCCAATACGCCCAGAACGATTTCAGCAATGATGGCGGTAACCCAGAAAGCAGGGCCGTGGCCTTGTTCCGTTTTGAATACGACACGATCGATCGTATGACCGATGACCCGCGATAGAAAAATTACAAACGTGTTGACCACGCCTTGAATCAGCGCCAATGTCACCATATCGCCATTGGCGATATGGCTGACTTCATGCGCCAGCACAGCTTCCGCTTCATCCTGGCTCATGGTATTTAATAGGCCGGTACTGACTGCAACCAGAGCATCATTTTTTGACATGCCCGTGGCGAAAGCATTGACATCCGGCGCATCATAAATGGCTACTTCCGGCATGCCGATCCCTGCCATTTTTGCTTGACGTTGCACGGTGGTTACAAGCCAATGTTCTTGTGAATTACGCGGAATCTCAATGACTTGCGCGCCAGTGAATCGTTTGGCTGTCCATTTTGACATGGCAAGCGACATGAATGAGCCGCCGAATCCGAATACGGATGCAAATAGTAGCAGGGAGTTGATATTCAAGCTTGTTCCTTGTTCATCCAGAATTCTTTCAAAGCCGAGCAACCGCAAGGTGATGCTTAAAACAACGATAATCGCCAGGTTAGTGGCTAAAAAAAGAAGTATTCTTTTCATTTCCTCACTCCATGATAGGTGGATAAAATCCAAAACAAAGATGGTGTTTATGTATGATCTGGTCGTCATTTTTCAAGCGCATTGTATTGGAATTTATCCGGTCAAACCGGCTGCCTGAATCCTGCTCGGGGAACAATCATTCAACCGGGAGCTTGCGCTAGCTGATTTCTCGCAGCGTTCGGATGAGTTGGAGATATCTGAGAAAGAACGGGCGGGAGGCTGTGTGTTGATGCTTTCTGGTTTCTACGGGATAGATTTGACAGCATTGGATTGGGAAGTTTGAGGTTGTGTGCTCCGGACAATCTGAAACAGTATTTCTCCTTCCTTGATCATGCCCAAGTCGCTACGGGCACGTTCTTCAATCGCTTCAAGCCCCTGCTTGAGATCGTTGACCTCGGCCTCAAGCATATTGTTGCGATTTTGCAGTTGCAGATTATTTTCGCGTGCCACAACGACTTCTTGATCCACCTGCCAGACTCTTAACCAGCTTGCTTTGCCAAACCACAATGGATATTGCATCGTGGCAATCAACAACAGCAATATGAAACTCAGAAGCTTCATTATTTGAGCTGATAAAATGCTCTCCGGCCAGCATAATTTGCTGAATCTCCCAAATCTTCTTCAATACGCAGTAGCTGATTGTATTTGGCCAGACGATCCGAGCGCGAGAGTGAGCCGGTTTTAATTTGTAACGCATTGGTCGCAACAGCGATATCCGCGATAGTGGTATCCTCGGTTTCCCCGGAGCGGTGAGAAATTACCGCCGTGTAGCCGGCGCATTTTGCCATTTCAATGGCGGAAAATGTTTCGGTCAGGGTGCCGATCTGATTCACTTTGATCAGGATGGAATTGGCGATGCCGCGCTTAATGCCTTCCTGCAGAATTTTTGCGTTGGTGACAAATATATCGTCACCGACAAGCTGAATCGATTTGCCCAATTTGCTGGTCAATAATTCCCATCCATCCCAATCGTGTTCACTCATGCCGTCTTCGATACTGATAATCGGGTATTTGTCCACCCATGACGCCAGGTAATCCGCAAATTGCGCTGAAGTCAGATGCAGACCATCGGATGCCAGATGGTATTTGCCATCCTGGAAAAATTCGGAGCTGGCGCAATCAATGCCGATGGCGACTTCTTTTCCGGGCTGATAGCCTGCCTGGTCAATGGCCTGTACAATCAGCTGCAAAGCTGCTTCATTGTTTTCCAGGTTGGGGGCAAATCCGCCTTCATCGCCAACGGTCGTAGGCATGTTTTTTCCGTTGATGAGTTTTTTCAGTGTGCCGAAGATTTCCGCCCCGCAACGGATCGCGTCATGGAAATTTGCGATTCCCAGGGGAACAATCATAAATTCCTGCATGTTGATGTTGTTGTTGGCATGCGCGCCGCCATTGATCAGATTCATTAATGGAACGGGCATGGACATCGAGGCGGCGCCGCCCAGGTAACGGTATAACGGCAAGCCGGATTCCTCGGCAGCCGCTTTGGCAACCGCCATGGATACCGCCAGAATCGCATTGGCGCCAAGCCTGGATTTGTTTTCGGTGCCATCCAGATTGATCAGCTCCTGATCAATGAAGCTTTGGTCGACGGCATCCAATCCCATTAACGTTTCGGAAATTTCGGTATTGACGTTCTCCACGGCTTTGAGTACACCTTTGCCTGCATAGCGTTGTGCATCTCCATCGCGCAGCTCCATCGCTTCCCTGGTTCCGACGGATGCCCCGGAAGGAACAGAGGCGCGCCCCAGAACGCCTGATTCCAGCAGTACATCTGCTTCAATGGTTGGATTGCCGCGAGAATCCAGAATCTCGCGGGCGATGACATCGACTATTGCACTCATGCTACATTTTCCCTGTTATTGACTGTTGTTGAATTGATGTTGTTTCTGCTATTGCTGCTTATAGCTATCGGTCTGATAACTACCAATATTTTATTTCCGGCATCCGGTGCCGGATTTTTCCTTTACTCATCAGTTGGTGCGCACGGCATGTAATTTTTCGTCAACCGCGTGCTGGTGTTCAGTGGCAAAGCGGATGGCTGCCTGAACATAGGATTTGAACAGCGGATGGCCCAGCCGCGGTGTGGAAGTGAATTCCGGGTGAAACTGACAACCAAGAAACCATGGATGCTCTGTTTCAGGCAGTTCGATCATTTCACATAACTGTTCTTCTTTGGACAGGCCGCTGATGTGAAGTCCCGCTTTTTCCAATTTTGGGATATGCAGGCTGTTGACCTCATAACGATGGCGGTGGCGCTCGATAATGGTGTCTGTGCCATAGGTTTTCCAGGCAAGTGAATCCTTTTTTAAAGTGCATTCCTGACCGCCGAGACGCATACTGCCGCCAATGTCGGAATGTTCATTGCGCGTCTCGACTTGCCCGTCACGGGTACGCCATTCGGTAATCAACCCTATGACCGGATAGGGAGTATCGGGATTGAATTCAGTGCTGTGAGCGTTTTTCATTCCCGCTTTGTTGCGCGCGTATTCAACGACGGCGAGTTGCATG
>CAZDYN010000281.1:0-3296 GCA_964509635.1 uncultured Nitrosomonas sp.
CAGTGTTCCACCTTCATTGGCACCAGGTGCATGGGCAAAATATAACTTATAAGCTCCTGTGTTAGCCGGATGACTACTGTGGCCATCATAGACGACAACAGTATAAGTGCCAGTCTGTGGCAATTCATGTGAGATTGCTGCAACCGTGTAGGCGGAATTACTCGTTAAATAAGTCCCGTCTGGCGCGTACAGTGTGAGCGCAGGGATAAGAGAAGTATTGTCGATGTCAGCTAAGCGTAGTTGAACATTTTCTCCGGCGTTAGCGGTGAAGGTGTAGGAATCGAGGTCGCCTAAATCAATTGTGCCGGATATGACGTCGCCATTGATCAGCGTTCCGCCTTCATTGGCACCGGGGGCATGGATAAAATATAAATTATAAGCACCAGTATTAACGGGGTTGCTACTGTGGCCATCATAGACGACGACAGTATAAGTGCCAGTCTGTGGCAATTCATGTGAGATTGCTGCAACCGTGTAGGCGGAATTACTCGTTAAATAAGTCCCGTCTGGTGCGTACAGTTTAAGCGCAGGGATAAGATAAGTATTGTCGATGTCAGCTACGCGTAGTTGGACATTTTCTCCGACATTTGCAGTGAAGGTATAAGTATCCTTTTCTCCGGGACTTGATATTGCTCCTGAAACCATTCCACCATTTACCAATGAGGCAGCATCAGCCTGTGCGGGATAGGCAAAGCCCAGTATCAAACCAACCCAAACTGCCAATAAAGACGATAACCATCGATCTTGTTTGTATTGGTTGCTTGTCCGGTCAAGTAAGCTTTGTTTTCCCGTAATTGACATATCGTTCCTCGATGCTGTTGGTATAAGTTATTGTCGGCGCAATTATAATCTCTTGGATTGAAGCTCTTTATTTGGCGAGCTTTTTTGATGCTGCGGATTATAAATCCAATTATCCGGTGCGGGGCGTGTGGGAATAAAAATTTCCATGATGAACGGAAAAAAGACAGCTTGAATTGATGGATGATACGGGGCAGCTTGATGGCTGTGCTTCTTGCTGATGAAAAGATGATTAGTGCGATAGATGCGTTTGAGCAGGAGACAAACGCGCTTGGGAAACTGAACAACTCGCATTTGTCATTCCGAACGCAGTGAGGAATCTTTAATGATCAGTGCAGTAGATTTCTCGCTCTTGCTCGAAATGACACTTGTTCAGGGCTTCCTTAATAGTTAATGTGTCCTGCGGGTTGGTACGCTTTATTTCTTCTGATAAACCCACTCATTCAACAGCAACCGCGCGGCACCAATAACCTCCGACGCAACCATCCCCAGCGGCCCGCGATTCTGTTGCAGCAGGTAATCCGCCGCAGCGCCGTGCAAATATACCGCCAACAACAATGCCCGATCCGGATTCAACCCTTGCGCGAGCAGTGCGCCGATCATTCCGGCCAATACATCGCCGGTGCCCGCGGTGCTGAGTCCAGGATTGCCGCTGGTGTTGATGTAACGTCTTCCATCCGGAAAGCAGCAGATGCTGCCCGCGCCTTTCAGTACGACATGGCCATTGAATTGTTGCGCGACTTGACGGGCTGCATTCATGCGGTCGTGTTGCACGGCGGCGGTATCGGTGTTCAGAAGGCGCGCGGCTTCGGCGGGGTGCGGCGTTAGAATGGCTGGCGCATTGCGCCGACTGAGTTTTTTACCCAGATGAGGGTTCAATGCGATCAGATTGAGCGCATCGGCGTCCAGCACCAACGGCAGGCCGGTGTCGAGCGCGCTTTCCAGCCACGATAGCGCATCCGGAGAGTTGCCGAGTCCGGGGCCAACGATCAGGCAGTTCAAGGGTTCTAATGTGAATAGCCCGGATGGCGGGCGCAGCATGAGTTCCGGTTGAGAGAAATCGACCGCTGGCGCGTTGTCTGCGAGCAAACCCAGGTAGACGCGCCCCGCGCCAAGATGCACGGCCGCCCGGCCTGCCAGCAGCGCCGCGCCGGTCATGCCGGTGGAACCGCCGAGTATCGCCACATTGCCGAAAGAGCCTTTATGGCTATTGCCAGGGCGCGGAGGCGGCAGCAGCGACTGCGCCAGTTTTTGATTGAGCAGCCAGGCATGCGGTTCGATGGGTGTAGCCAGTTGAATGTCCAGATCGCGCAGCACAACCGTGCCGCAGCATTCCGGCCCGAAGTGGGTGAACAGGCCGGGTTTCAAGCCGATGAAGGTTACGGTGATGGCGGCGCGGATTGCTGTGCCATAAATGCAGCCGTCATCGCTGCCCAGTCCGGACGGGATATCCAGCGCCACGATGGGCGCATTCATGCGATTGGCGGTATCGATCCATTCCCGGTATGTGCCTTCGATGGGCCGGTTGCGGGATTGATCCAGGCCGATGCCGAACAAGCCGTCGATGATCGTATCCCAGTTTTTATCGCCGTCAGGAATGTCAGTAACGATTTCGCCGCCGATGTCGAGCCAAGCCTGCATGGCTTGTTTGGCATCCGGCGGAACGCGGCTGCGCTCGCCGGTGAATACCACCGTGACGGCATTGCCCCATTCTTTCAGATAACGCGCTACGACAAACGCATCGCCGCCGTTATTGCCCGGACCGGCAAGCACCAATACGCACTGATAGGGGTTTTTAAGTATGCGCTCCCGGACTACCTGCGCCGCCGCCAGACCGGCTTTTTCCATTAAGCGGGGCGGTTTGGGCAACATGGCCGCCTGGCGTTCAATTTCGCGTATTTCGGCGGTGAAGAAAACCGCATCGGAAGTCATCATAATTTTCACACTCACGGGATGATCAGCGATAAGTACATCTTCTCGTGTAAAATTGCAATCTTTAAATAACGGCTTAAATATTCCCTGATGCTCCAATTTTGTGGTGGACGTGCGCATTCCCCGTTTCGTCTGGAAAAATTACTCAAAGAAATTAAAACACTCAACCTGCCGGTAACAGCGATTCACGCGGAATACTGGCATTTTTGCGCGGTGGCGCGGGATTTGCGGGAGGATGAACTCAGCGCGCTCAGGAAGTTACTCAACCACGATCAGGCGCAGGAAAACGCGCAGCATGCCCGTGAATTCTTTCTGGTGCTGCCGCGTCCCGGCACGCTCTCACCCTGGTCAACCAAGGCAACGGATATTGCGCACCACTGCGGGCTGGCCACGGTCGAGCGGATCGAACGCGGTATTGCGTATTACATTCAATGCGAATCAGAGCTTGCGGCTGAGGATAAAGCGCGCCTCGTGGCATTGCTGCATGACCGCATGACCGAAGCCGTTTTTGCTGCATTCGACGATGCCGCCAGGCTGTTTCAGCATTTTGCACCCAAGCCGCTGAA
>CAZDYN010000282.1:0-3290 GCA_964509635.1 uncultured Nitrosomonas sp.
GATGAGATGACAATGGTTATCCATCAAACAATAGCCATGGCACAATCAGTTATAATCAGATACGATCGCCCAATAATTTCTAAAAACCTTATATCCGGTCATTACCATCTTCAAAAATGTTTTCACGTCGATCTCCACGTGAGGTGAGGTGACGTGATAAAGCGCATTCGAAAATTCCAACTGAGGAATTTAGGTTTAGAATGGCTGTAATCTAATACTGTCAACGGTTCCAGGTCTGAAATGTTAACTGCTCATCAGTTACGGAAAACAAGCTGAGAGCAAAGCGTGAAAACACTTTCAGCAGATTTTGATTATTTCACTAAAATCTCACCTGATTGGTGATGCCATGTGATTTTCACAACTCGAAAGTTACTGCACTGCATGGGTCATGTTCATGAATTGAGATTGTTAGAATAATTTTCATATTCCTTGAATCTTGTTAATATCAAGCTGCCATTTAATTGGATCTTCAATATTCTCAATACTATCCATCCCTTTTGATAAATCCAGAGTCTCTACTGGAATATGCGCATCAACACGCACAGAAAAGAAAACCTTGATGATCGGAGTCGTTAATTTTTTCGTGGATTGTTCAATTACTACACCGAGCCGCCCGGACTTAAGTTTTACCAGTGTACCGTTTGGATAAATACCAATCGTTTTAACGAAAGCTTGGAAAACCGCCTCATCAAAGTGACCATCTCTCCAGGTTGCCATTTTGTGGATTGACTCAGCCGGTGACCAGGCTTTTTTATAACAACGATCTGAAGAAATCGCATCATAAACATCACAGACCGCCCCCATACGTGCAAGCAGCGTCAGTGTATCACCCGATAATTTCTCCGGATAACCTTTTCCATCCATACGCTCATGATGATGCAGGCATACATCCAGTGCCGACTCTTGCACTTGGCAACATGATTTGAGTATTTCCCAACCGCGTTGCGGATGGCTTTTCATGATATCAAACTCTTTATCCGTCAACTTCCCCGCTTTATTCAATACTTCATCGGGTATCGCCATCTTTCCGACATCATGAAGTAAGCCGGCGATACCAGCTTGCTTTAACTGCTCACCTTGTAAACCCAGTTGCCTTCCCAAGGCTACCATCAGTATGCAAACGGCAACCGAATGCAAGTATGTATACTCATTGACACTTTTTAACCGGATTAGACTGAGCAGAGCGTTTGGATTCCGTTCCATGGATTGGTTAATCTCATCGACCAATACAGTGGCTTCTTCAACTTCAAGCGCCTTTCCCAGACGAACATCGCTAAACATTGTGGCAACTACTTCTTTTGTCTTATGATGTATCTTCTTAGCGGCATCCAGTTCTTCTGCTATTGAGGGCCTTGATACAGGTTTTTTAGCAGATCTTGATGTTTCCGTTACTTGTTTGTTTGCAGCCGGGTCGGTAACATTCTTGAGCTCCGATGTCTTCACGGCATATTTTTCACTTATGGCAACATCAACGCCTTTACTGGTATCAATCCATATTTCATCCAGATCACAACCAAGAAGTTTATCTAAATCCTTCTGTTGATCGAGTTTGAATGATTTCCGCCAAAAGGGATGTTCCAACCAATTGCCGCGGATCTCATGAATATACATTCCCAATCGGACATCACCAGCTTGCACTTTTTTTATCATAAATAAACAACTATTAAAAATAATCGAACCATGGTATAGAAAGTTAAATTACCTCCGGCAGAGCCGAGGGTTTGCATATTATTAATCAACCAGGAATTTACCTGCCGTCTTGATTATCCCTCTTATACTTCAATGCCTGCCAGACTGTTCTGACATCTACAAGTTCATGCTGAATCAATAATGTAATGGCAATTTCCTCAATGGCTGCGTACAAGCAAAATAAAGCAGCTACTCGAAAAGGCCAGTCCAATATTTCCGTGAAAAGTAAAATATAACTGATTACGGTTATTGCCACAGCGACTTTTACACTTAAGGTGTGATAACTGCTAACCGTGCGGAATTTGATAAAACTTACGAGCACTGGTAAGGTGAAACACAACACAATGATAAAAAAATAAAGCTTTTCGCGTTGAATGATATCTGGCCATAAGATCCAGGCACAGATTGCCATCGTGGAATAAATGATAAAATCCCCCCAACTATCCAGCCGTGAGCCCATCACCGTTATTTGATTGAGTACTCTGGCCAGAAATCCATCTAACACATCAGTAAATACAGCAAATAGAAGCACTCCCATGTACCAATAGGGTTGCTGAGTAAATGCAAAGTAAAACAATACCGGCGCCATCAATATCCGGATCAAACTGACCAGGTTGGGCAGATTAATTATCTGATCTTTTGCATGGCTCATTATGATAACCAATTATAGTTAAAAGGATTTTTTATATACCCTCCAGTAATAAAGAAAATGAGTAACCACCATATCAATGATAGTAAAAAAGAAAACCAGCAATATTACGGATGACATCTCAAGATTAAAGGTTTGCATCAACATCATTGCAGGAAAAAGTGATTCAGGTATCTGATCAAGTAGAGGAGCTTTACTACTTGGCACCATCGCAAGTCGGCGTTTAATGAAACTGGATAACAAATCGCCAAGTGCTGCATAAACGGCTATTGAAAAACCTGTTTTTGCAGAATAGCCTAACAGCAAAGCAGCGATCGTTGTGGCTAACAACGCGGCAAAAATTCCCCGCCATGTTTTTGAAGAACCTAATAACCGATTGTTATCTGATAACTCGATACCGAAATCAACCGCAAGGTTTAAATTATCATTTAGAGCCATCCGTATCAATATTGGCGCGCCGTTTGCGATTATAATTAACAATAATAGCTGTATAAATTCGGCAATCATTGTGTATGGTGCAAGTAATAAGTTATACGATATTTAATATTGTTTATGCTTGATGACAAGCAGGTAAATTCAGAAACCGTATGTCCGGCACATCATTTAAAGTTTTGACCTACAATATTCATAAAGGATTTAGCGCAACTAACTTGCGTTTTATTCTTCATGAAATTAAAAATTCATTACGTCACATCAATGCTGATGTAGTTTTTCTTCAAGAAGTGCACGGTGAACGCAATATATCCAATAATCGCTTTGATGACTGGCCCAATAACCAGCAATTTGAATTTCTAGCGGATCAAGTCTGGCACCATTGTGCTTATGGTAAAAACGCCATCTATAAATCAGGGCATCACGGGAACGCTATCTTGAGTAAATACCCTTTTATTGAATGGGAGAATATCAATGTTTCCATGCTGAAATCAGCCAGCCGCAGCCTTCTGCATGGGAC
>CAZDYN010000283.1:0-3227 GCA_964509635.1 uncultured Nitrosomonas sp.
AGCCATTAGCCCGGTATTCGATGCGCGCGTCCGCAACTTGTGTGGAAGAGATGGTGTTTGCCATAATATGAATAGGATTCACGATACCGGAAAGTCTAATGAATTCCTGGCCTTGATTAATACCGATTTGTTTCTCGCCACTCACCACAAGATTTCCATTAGGCAGTGCTTCAATAACCGTTACCGTAATCGTTCCTTTAAAATCATTCTTGCTCGCGCTTTCGCCACCGCCATCAAATTTATTGTTGGATTTGGCTTCAACGGTTGCATGTTTCTTTAACAAACTCAAAGGAACGCCTAGCAGACTGGGCACCGAGAAGTCAATGCTCCCGGAGCGGTCCACATTACTACCCGAACTCTTGCTGGCGTTGGTTTTCTCATTCAAAGTTACGATAATCGTGTCACCCACACTTCTCGCCCTCCGGTCCTCAAATAACGGGGTATAACGAACTCCCCCCGTTGTGCTGTTGATGGCCTGAAAGACTGATCCATTGGGCTGTGCCGCTGGCATGCTGTGATGAGGGGGGCGTAGCGTATTAGGTTGATAAATTGTTGTCGATGGTGTCATAGCGCAACCTGATACGAATCCGGCCAGTATCAGATAAAAGAAGCGTAACTGCATTTTCCGCTTGTTACTCACCATCACATTACTCCCGGTAATTCAATCAATTACAATTGCGCCAACCTTTGCAGCATCTGATCGGAGGTCTCAATGGATTTGGAATTCATTTCATAAGCGCGTTGAGTTTGGATCATGCTAACCAATTCTTCCACCACATTGACGTTTGATGTCTCAACGAAATTCTGTTCCAATAACCCTAATCAATTGGTACCTGGCGCATTCTGATTGGGCGCTCCACTGGACGCCGTTTCCATATACAGATTTTCACCCATTTTCTGCAATCCTGATGGATTAACAAAGCTGGCCAATTGAATATTGCCAACCTGAATCGGTGCCACAGCACCCGGCACCGTCGCAGATACAGTGCCATCACGCGCTATTGTGATACTGAGCGCATTCGGCGGAACAACAATGGCCGGCTGTATTGCATACCCGCTTGATGTGACCAGTTGACCATTAAGATCGGACTGAAATGCGCCATCACGGGTATAAGCGGCTGTGCCATCCGGCAGCAAAACCTGGAAGAAACCCACACCGCGTATCGCAACATCGCGCTGGTTATCGGTTTGTTGCAGCCCTCCCTGAGTAAAAATGCTTTCTGTTGCAACAGGCTTGACACCTGTACCTAACTGCAAACCCGAAGGCAATTGCGTTTGCTGGGAAGACTGAGCGCCTGGCTGACGCACTGTTTGATATAACAAATCTTCAAATACTGCACGGGCTCGTTTAAATCCATTGGTACTTACATTCGCCAGATTATTGGAAATGACATCCATTTTTGTTTGCTGCGCATCAAGACCGGTTTTGGAAATCCATAGTGAACGTACCATAATAATTAACCTCTTAAATTTGTCTGATTAAACTCTTACAACCATGATTTCACTGGCTTGTTGCGCATTGCGTTCAGCGTTTTCAAGCATTTTCATTTGCATGTCGAATTGACGGGCAAGCGCTATCATGCTGACCATTTCATGTACAACATTCACATTACTGCCCTCCAAGGTTCCGTCGACTAATTTGACTTTAGCATCAACCGGTGCTTCGCCACCCTCTTTAAGGCGGAATAATCCATCGGTTCCTTTTACCAGACTATCTTCCGGCGGATTGACCAGTTTGATCCGCCCTACCAAAGCAACCGTATTCGGTTGAGGGCTGATGGGTACCGACGATACGGTTCCATCGACTCCGATTGTGATGCGAGTTTCCGGCGGCACAGCAATAATGCCTCGATCACCTTTGACCGGAAGTCCGTTATGCGTCTGTAAAACACCATTCGGACTCACTTGCAAACCGCCATTACGGGTGTAAGCTTCTTCACCGTTTTCCAGCCGCACTGCAATCCATCCAGAACCTTGAATGGCAACATCCAGATCGCGCCCTGTCGTTTGCAATGGACCGGGGGTAAAATCAGCATTTATCGTTGAATCAACGACAAATGCCCGTGTCGGCAATCCATCGCCAAAAACCGGGACAGCGCGGAATGCATTATTCTCAGCGCGATACCCCGTCGTTGAGGCATTGGCAAGATTCTGCGCAACGGTGGCTTGTTGATTCAGGGTATGGTTTGCCCCAGTCATTGAGGTGTAGATGAGACGATCCATTATTTTTTACTCAAATAAATATGAAATAAAAATATTAGAGATTAACCAATGTTTGCAAAACAGCATCTTGCGTTTCGATGGATTTCGCATTAGCCTGATACATGCGTTGCGCGGTAATCATTTTCACCAATTCGGTTGTCAGGTCGACATTGGCATCTTCAATAGCGGAAGATTGCAGCGCGCCCAGCGTTCCCGATTTTGGCGGACCAACCAGCGGCTGACCCGAATCGGGAGTTTCCACCCAGCGGCCGTCACCGATCGGATTCAATCCTTGCGGATTGACAAAATTAGCCAGAACAATTTGCCCCAGCGTTTTTGTTTGACCATTACTATAACTGCCTTGAATCACCCCATCTGCTGATGTTGTAAAACCAGCCAGCCGGCCGGAAGTGTAACCATCCTGCGATAGCGAATTGACGCCAAAATCTGACCCGAACTGTGTCGCCGTTGACAGATCCAGCTCAAATTCCAGCGGCGATGTTGCACCCAATGTGGGATCAATGGTTGAGAGATCAACCGATACTGTAAAAGGGGCTGTGGGCGAAGTCAGTGCGCCATTCCCATCGAATGTTAATGTTTGCGAAGCGCTGCCGCCTAAGGTAATACCCACAGGCAATCCTGAGCCATCAACTGCTCCATCAACCGTGGCATACGTCGCCCAGGAATTGGCTGCTGTCTTTTGGAAAAAAATCGAGAAAATATGTGAATTGCCCAGACTGTCGATAATGGTTCCTGATGTAGGCCAGTTATAGCTCTCCGTATTTGTCGCATCAAAAGCTAATGTCGGTATATCCTGGCGTGAATCCAGGTTAAATCCCATGTCGTAGGTTGTTGTAACTTGCGGAGCAAGATCGGAGGTGTTTAATTTCAAATTTGCCGGTTCACTGGCGACAATATCACCGTTTGTATCCGCCATATAACCCGTCAGATTGGCTCCCCTTGCATCAGTGAGAAAACCATTGCCATCAACACGAAACTGACCATTCCGGCTATAACTGATGACA
>CAZDYN010000284.1:0-3226 GCA_964509635.1 uncultured Nitrosomonas sp.
GTATGAACGAGCATATCGGGCGTTATGGCGAGGTGGCGCGTTATTTTGCGCGGAATTTTATCGTTGCGGGCTTTGATTTTTATGCGCACGGACTTTCCAATCCGGTGCTGCAACAGGCGGATCATGCGCTTGCGGCGGGTATGGGCGGGCAGGATGTCAGTGACGCTTATCGGACGCAATCAGCATTGCATGATCTGGAACCGATGCGCCGGACTCTGGATCAGGCGCTCAGAGCGACCATTGCACTTTGTGACGGACAGGGTGATCGGGAGCGGCCTGTATTTATTGTGTCGCACAGCCTGGGTGCGCTGGTTGCTGCTTCTTATTTGATGCAGCCCCGGACTGAATCCGATCCGGCTGATCCGGTCAGGCGTGTGCAGGGTGTTGTTTTTCTGGCCCCGGCTTTTGCTGTCAGCGAACCGCCCGGTTGGCGCGGCTGGCTGGCCAATCCGTTGATCAAACTGTCTTTCCACGCTGAAACGCATTTTCTGCATCCGCATGATGAACCCTTGCCGCTGCTGATATTCAATCAGTTGCTGTCGTTGCTGACCGTGCCCTTGTTGGATGGCGTGTTCGAAGTGTTTTCCTGGCCGGGCTTGCGAGGTTTTCTGACACCGGGCGCGCAAGCCTGGGTGGTGGATTATCTGACCGATAGCGAGGCAGAAAAGGCGCGCCTGCGCGCCGATGGCTGGATTATCCGCCGTGCTCTTTTGCGTTTTGTGAAGGGTATCGAAGCGGAGATTGTGCGATTTTGCCGCCAGATGGATAAATTCACCATACCTTATTATCTGATTTACTCGGAATATGATCCGATCACGGCATCTTGGGGTAGTAAGGATTTTGCCCGCGCCACTTTGACACATCATGTGGATAGCGATGTTCTGGCGCTGCCGGATCTGCGCTATCACCAGCATCTGTTTTTAAATGAGCCTGCTCGCACCGAGTTGCTGAAGCGTATTGAACAATGGATCGACCGCCGGCTGCATGCATTGGAGTGACATGTGCTGATAGCGGTAGTAGACTGAAAAAGGTCGCAATTTTTCGTGATGTGCATAGACTTAACGCTATGCGTTATGATGAAACAATCGGTATAGTATTATAAAAGAAGGGGAGTATTGTGAGTAGTGAGTAGGCGTGGTTTTTGGCACAGCAGGTTATAACACTGCAGTGATTTAATCAGAAAACGGCTGAGTCTGGCATATCGATTTTTAACTTAAGTGAGGAAGCTATGAGGAAACTATCGGTAGTTCTTATGGTTGTGGTTTTACTGAGCGGTTGCGCAGGGATTCGGCTTGTCAGTGATTACGACGAGGTGATTGATAAAGGGATTACCGAATTTGCCGAGCAATTCAACACGCATGTCAAAAATATGGGCGACCTTGCCGGAACCCCGGACGGCACCTACGAAGTAAATCTGAAAACTTATAATGCGCTTGAATCAAAACTCGACGTAATGATTGCAAGAGCATCGGCAGCATCCGAAAGCAAAGGCTGCAAGTTGGAAAAGAAAGTATTTGATCGCGTGCAATCTGCGCTGAAAGGCGACATGCCGGCCGAAATACAATCCAGTGACAGCGCCCAGAACGGCAATTCGCATGGGTGTAACGAAAGACTGCTGATGCTGGTAAAAGATCAACTCAACTTCGTGAAGCAGATTCATAAAGAGACAGATACATGCGGGGAAAACAAACTTTCCTGCTTGAGGCCTGCTACATCGAGGACTGCTTTAAGTATCGCCAACCAGTCCATCAATGCGGTATCCATTGTCGAAACCGCGAAGAAACAGTAAGGAGATATTCATGAGCATCAATGCAGATGAAATTTACAACAAGATTATGGGTGTCGCTGAAGATTCATTCAAAGACGGTTGGGACGCGGTAAAAACATATGCTCCGGCGGAGTTCAGGAAGATGTCGTTGCAATTGGCGGAGATAGCTCACAATATTGCATTATATGAAATTGACAACACGCAAGGGTATTCGCCTGAAACGGGAAAAATTCTTTTCAAGATGCAAAGAACAGCCTGTGAAGGTGTATTGGTCGCGGTGACGCATCTTACGGTCATTGCCGTGCAGGATGCGATCAGTGCAATTTTGCAAGCGCTGAAAGAAACTTTTGGCGGAGTTATTGCAACGGTTGTTTAGTGTAGCTGTATCGGCAATGTCCTGCCGGTCGTTGAAGAACGTTTCGAGGCAAACATCAGATACAATACAAATACACTTTACAAGCGAAACATGAGATGACAGAAATGATGAAATCAACTGTAGCAGATGTTTTGAAGAAAATACCGGGCAAAGCCAGCACAGAATGGCCGATGGGTGAGCCGTTTGCTCAGGCGTTTGCACATGGTTCGATGTCGGTTGAGTTATATGTGCCCAAGGATAGTGATATACAAACGCCGCACGATCAGGATGAGCTGTACTTCATTTATTCCGGCCATGGTGAGATTGTGGTGGCTGGCGAACGTCATCAATTTGAGCCGGGTATGGTATTTTTCGTGGCTGCCCACGTCGAACATCGTTTTGAGAATTTTTCGCCGGATTTTTCTACCTGGGTGGTGTTCTGGGGGCCTAAGGGCGGCGAATAAATAAATGCTTAAATTTTACGGTTACAAGAAATGCGGCACCTGCCGCAAGGCGGAGCAATTTTTACAACGAGCCGGCATTGCTTACGAATTTATCGATATCACAGAAAATCCCCCAACCGGGGTCGAACTTGCCGCCATTGTCGAGCGCGCCAATGTTCCGCTGAACAAGCTTTTCAATACCAGTGGCGTGCAATACCGCGAATTGGAAATCAAGAAAAAATTACCCGCGCTATCCGGCCGGGAGATTCTGGCTTTGCTGGCGAGCAACGGCCGTCTGATTAAAAGACCGCTTGTTACCGATGGGAAACGCGCAACGGTCGGTTTCAACGAAGAGCAATTCACCGCGATCTGGGGCTGACGCCCTTGTCCTGTATATTTCTGCATAGCTATTATCTGCTATCTTAAGGAAACTCTGAATAACCCGTATTTGTTCATTCCGAACGAAGTGAGGAATATTTAATAATCAATGCAATAGATTTCTTGCTCTTGCTCGAAATGACACTTGTTCAGGGCTTCCCTAAGATCATCGCTGCATAAACCGGAACGGGTATTTTTGTTTCCAGGAGTCTGTCGGCCTTAAGGCTAATTGTTTAGTCCCACGGTGTGGTGGAGTAATATACAGCCACCTACGGAGGGAAG
>CAZDYN010000285.1:0-3225 GCA_964509635.1 uncultured Nitrosomonas sp.
CCGGTTCATCAGTATCGCTTTGGGTCGTCACAAAACGTAACAGTCTGGCGATCCGTTCACGGTTAGTAAAATCTTCACCAACACCTTCCTTCAGAACCTGGCCAAATTCACGATAGAAAGTTCTATACTTCTCCTTTCCTTCGTCATCTTCATTCCTGGATAAATCCTCAATCAATCCTAAAACTTTCTTAACCACACCCGCCCTGATCAATTCAATATCCTTGGATTCCTGCAATATCTCACGTGACACATTCAGAGGAAGATTATTGGAATCAATCACACCACGCACAAAGCGCAAGTAATTGGGCATAAGTTTTTCGGCATCATCCATAATAAAGACCCGCTGCACATATAACTTGATACCGTGATGACGCTCGCGATCAAACAAATCAAAGGGTGCGCGCGCAGGAATGTAAAGTAGCTGAGTATATTCCTGTTTACCCTCTACCCGCGCATGCAAATAGGCAAGAGGGGGTTCGAAATCATGCGCCACATGTTTATAAAATTCATTGTACTGCTCAATGGTAATTTCATTTTTAGGACGTGCCCATAAAGCATTTGCCTGGTTAATTGTTTCATCTTCATCCGTAATTTTATTTTTCTTTTCTTCCTGCGACCATTCCTCCTTCTTCATTACTATAGGCAATGTAATATGATCGGAATACTTGCGAATAATGTTGCGAATTCTCATGCCATTGAGAAATTCCTCTTCATCCTTACGCAAATGCAAAATGATCTCGGTACCACGCGCCGTTTTTTCGACCGTCTCCAATGTGTAATCACCTTCACCGCAAGATTCCCATCGCACGCCGTGTTTGGCGGTTAATCCTGCCCGTCTGGTAATCAGAGTCACCTTGTCAGCAATAATGAACGCAGAATAAAACCCTACACCGAATTGTCCAATCAAATGTGCATCTTTTACCTGATCGCCCGTTAATGAATTAAAAAACTCTCGTGTGCCGGACTTCGCAATCGTTCCAATATGATCGATGACTTCTTGTCGCGACATACCAATGCCATTATCGGAAATGGTAATGGTTTGCTCATCGACGCTGTAACTGACTCGAATTTTAAGATCCGAATCCGCTTCATAGAGCGCAGAATCTGTAAGACCTTCAAAACGTAATTTATCCGCAGCATCGGAAGCGTTAGAGATTAACTCACGCAAAAAGATTTCCTTATTGCTGTATAAGGAATGAATCATTAGCTTTAACAGTTGCTTGGCTTCCGCTTGAAAGCTTAATTGTTCTTTGGTTGTTTCAGTTTGCACGTCTGTCTCCTTAAATATTTTGCGAATTTATGGGGATCAAATTGAAAAATTCAAGTTAATTTGCTGACAAATTGTTGTATCCGATGAGAGCAACTGCTTATAGAGCGAAGTGATGCTTCAGAAAGGAAATCGGGATGAAAAAAATCGAGATGATAACAGACCGACAAAAAGCTATCTGTGCTGTTACGGTATAAAACAGGCTCTAAATGCTCATTTATCACGCATAAACCGCGCATTTTCGCATTGTATCGAGACTTCAAAGTGATCTTCAATAGCCTGCTCACAGCGAGGTCACATGCCTATAACTGATACAACTTTGTAGCATGAAATACTCGACCAGGGTATTTCTTAAAATACCCTGGCCTATTCATATTAATTCGCCATTACATGGAATTCTGGATTGCGTAAAGACTAAGTCCCATTAATGCTTGAGGAAAAATACCCAGTGCCAATACAGCAAAACCGTTTGCACTCAGAAGAATCTTCACATCGCTGTTCGGTACGAGAGGTTCGTTGGTTTCGGGTTCATCAAAATACATTAACTTGATAATACGCAGATAATAAAACGCGCCAATTAGCGAGAATAAAACCGCTGCAACCGCAAGCCAAACATATCCAGCATTGACAACCGCCTGTAACACAGCGAATTTCGCATAAAAACCAATCATCGGCGGAATGCCTGCCAGTGAAAGCATTAAAAGCAGGGTTATCAAGGCATACCAAGAATTTCTTTTACTCAATCCTTTGAAATCATTAATATCCTCAGCTTCGAATCCGTTACGGCATAGCAGCATGATCATTGCAAAAGTACCTAATGTCATCAAGACATAAGCAATGACATAAAACAAAGCTGAACTGTAACCATTTGAATCCGCACTGATGAATCCAAGCAGAAGAAATCCCATATGTGAAATAGTTGAATAAGCCAGCATGCGCTTAATATTGGTTTGTGCAATAGCTGCTATATTACCTACAGCCATCGACAATACGGCCATAATCACCAGCATGCCTTGCCAATCAGCAACCATTTCTCCCATACCTTCAACAAGCAAGCGCATTACGAAACCAAATGCTGCCAGCTTGGGTGCAGAACCAATAAATAAGGTTACAGCAGTGGGCGCTCCTTGATATACGTCGGGTGCCCACATATGGAAAGGAGCAGCGCTCAACTTAAAACTGATTCCGGCGACAATAAATACCAGACCGACCACCAATACTTCTTTACTACTGGCTTCACTCTGGATGATCTGAGCAAGTTGCGAGACATGCAATGTTCCTGTTGCACCGTATACCATCGACATGCCATATAGTAAAAATCCGGATGCCAATGCCCCCAGCACAAAGAACTTCATAGCTGCCTCAGTTGCAACGATAGAATCGCGCCGCAATGCCACTAGAGCATAAAGTGACAGTGAGAGCAGCTCAAGACCAATATAAAGCGTAAGAAAATGACTGGCGGAAATCATTACCATCATTCCCAATGTCGCAAACAAAATCAGACTAAAAAACTCTCCCTTTAACATACCCCGATCACTGATGTACGCATGGGAATAGACAAGTACTGATGAAACAGTGCCATATACCATCAATTTCAGTATATCTGCCATCGTGTCATCAACATACATGCCATGAAAGGTTTGTTTGACTTCAGTAGAGAATGACACAAAGGTGAGTACAGCACAGCCCAATAATGTAATTTGTGTTAACAAATAAGCAACATAGCGGCGATTATCGCCTGCGGTAAGATCTGCCAGCATTACCACGCACACCATGATGAGCATAAATATCTCAGAAGAAGCTGGCGCAAAATCAGGTGCTATAAAATTCATTAATTCTTAATCCTTATATCAGGAACTATCACTATTCCAGAATCACTCTTTTACAACTTGCTGTTGCTGACATGTGTTAACAGTTGTTCAACTGTGGTATGCATAACTTCAGTCAAAGGATAGGGA
>CAZDYN010000286.1:0-3202 GCA_964509635.1 uncultured Nitrosomonas sp.
CGAAACCGATTGCATGATTGGCTATCACTCGGTTTCGGTTATGGCCGACGCAATGGCCAAAGGCATCAAAGGTTTTGATTACGAAAAAGCCTTCAATGCTGCCAAACATTCGGCTATGCTCGATCATTTGGAAGAATTCCTGGTGACGAATCTGGGCAAGGGTGTGATTCGCGCCAAGGATACGCCGAATTTCATTGCCAATCGCATCGGCGTGTTTTCCCTGCTGGCGACGATGCATCATGGCCGGGCGTTTAATTTTGGTTTTGATTCGGTCGACGCCTTGACGGGTGCGTTGATCGGCCGCCCCAAAAGCGCTACGTTCCGCACCGCCGATGTGGTCGGTTTGGACACCTTGGCGCATGTCATCAACACCATGCGCGATACGTTGCCGGATGATGCCTGGCATTCGTATTTTGCCGTGCCCGATTGGCTGCAGGGTTTGATTGCAGCCGGCGCGCTGGGAGAAAAAGTCAAGCGCGGGGTGTATCAGAAAATCAAGAGTGAAATTCATGTGTTTGATCTGGTTACACAGGCATATCGTTCGTCCGGGGCGGAAGTAGACGAGGATCTGAAGCGTTTGCTGAAATACAGTAGCCCAACTGAAAAGTTTGCTGCGTTGCGCAATAGCCATGAGCCGCAGGCGCAATTCTTGTGGTCAATTTTCCGTGATCTGTTTCATTATTGCGCGGTGCAACTGGAAGCGATTGCCGATAATACGCGCGATCTGGATCTGGCGGTGCGCTGGGGCTTCGGCTGGAACCAGGGGCCCTTTGAAATCTGGCAGGCAGCCGGGTGGAAGCAGATTGCCGGCTGGATTCAGGAGGATATCACCGCCGGTAAAAGCATGGTCCGGGCGCCATTGCCGCAGTGGGTCATGGCGATAGCCGAAAGCGAATCACAAGGCGTACATTCCGCGCAGGGTTCTTTTGCGCCGGCATCCGGGAAACCGCAATTGCGTTCAAAACTGCCGGTGTATCAGCGCCAATTGTTTCCTGACCGCTTAATCGGCGAACCGGCAAGTTACGGAGAAACCATCTTTGAGACCGATGCTGTCAGGTTATGGCACACGGGTGACAAAATCGCCATACTCAGCTTCAAGAGCAAAATGCACACTATTGGTGCTGATGTGCTGGAAGGCGTGCAACAGGCGATCAAGGAAGCCGAACAAAACTGGCGCGCACTGGTGATCTGGCAAACGGAGCCGCCGTTCTCTGCCGGTGCGAATTTACAGAAGGCTGCCGAAAAACCAAAACCGGATGCGCGGCCGAGCAGCGCGCTACCCGTTCCGCCTCAACCGCCTACGGCATTTCAGTCATTCCTGAAGAAATTAAGGAAATCGACTCAGGACACCGTGCTGCAAGTGGCACGTGAACTGGATCTGGCCGATGTATTGATGGCCAGGAAGCTGGCCGAAGTGGAAGGAATGATCAAGCAGTTTCAGCAAACTTCCCAAGCGCTGCGTTATTCGATGATTCCGACCGTTGCCGCCGTGGATGGTCTGGCACTGGGCGGCGGGTGCGAGTTTGTCATGCATTGCGACCGGGCCGTGGCTACGCTGGAAAGCTATATCGGGCTGGTGGAAGTCGGAGTCGGGCTGCTGCCGGCAGGTGGCGGATGCAAGGAGTTTGCCATGAGAGCCGCGCAGAATGCCCGGGATGGTGATCCTTTCCCGCAATTGAAATATTATTTCCAGACCGTGGCGATGGCGGAGCTGGCGAAAAGCGCCGAGCAGGCGAAAGAACTGGGCTATCTGCGTTTGGCCGATACCGTGGTGATGCACCGTTTTGAATTGCTGCATGTCGCGAAGGCGCAGGCATTGGCGCTGGCTGAAGCCGGATATCGTCCGCCATTGCGGGCGCGGGAGATTCCGGTGGCGGGCAATACCGGCATTGCGACGATCCAGAGTCAACTGGTCAACATGCGTGCGGGCGGATTTATCTCCGAGCATGATAATCTGATTGCTAGTAAGGTGGCGCATGTGATGTGCGGCGGTGATTTGACGCCGGGCAGCCTGGTCGACGAAGACTGGTTCCTGGAACTGGAGCGGGCGGCCTTCATGGAATTGCTGGCAACCGAAAAAACCCAGGCGCGTATCGAACATACGCTGAAAACCGGCAAGCCGTTGAGGAACTGATCGGCAGGCTGTGATTTATTTACGAAGTATTCCAAGATTGACGATCCACGGAGAAACCCATGACTAAGCAAACTCAGGAAGCCTATATTGTAGCTGCGGCACGCACTCCGGTGGGCAAGGCGCCGCGCGGCATGTTTAAAAACGTGCGTCCGGACGATATGCTGGTGCATGTGCTGCACGCAGTGATGAAACAATGCGAAGGGCTCGACCCGGCAGCGATTGATGATGTGATCGTCGGCTGTGCCATGCCGGAAGCGGAACAGGGCATCAATGTCGCACGCGTGGCGCTGTTATTGGCGGGATTGCCCAATAGCGTGGCAGGTATGACGGTGAATCGTTTTTGCGCATCCGGCCTGCAGTCGGTGGCATTGGCAGCTGACCGTATCCGTCTCGGTGAAGCCGATGTCTTGATCGCTGGCGGCACGGAGAGCATGAGTATGGTACCGATGATGGGCAATAAAGTCTCCATGAATCCGCTCATGTTCCAGCACGAGGAAAATGTGGCGATCGCTTATGGCATGGGTATGACGGCGGAGAAAGTGGCGGAACAATGGAAGGTGTCGCGTGAGGATCAGGATGAATTCGCTTTGACCAGCCACATGCGCGCATTAAAGGCGATTGAATCCGGTGAGTTCAGACAGGAAATCGCGCCTTATACCGTTGATGAAAAACGTCCCGATCTGATCGCGCATACCGTGCGCGAAGAGATCGTCATCAAGGATACCGACGAAGGGCCGCGCGCGGATACCAATCACGACGCCCTGGCTAAATTGCGTCCGGTTTTTGCTGCTAAAGGCTCGGTGACCGCGGGCAACAGCTCGCAGATGTCCGATGGCGCGGGCGCGGTGGTTCTGATGAGTGAAGCTGCGATGAAACGCTTTAATCTGTCTCCGCTGGGACGGTTTATCGGATTTTCCGTGGCGGGTGTGCCGCCGGAAATTATGGGTATCGGGCCGATCAAAGCCATTCCCAGAGTGCTGAAGCAAACCGGCATCAAACAGGACGATCTGGATTGGATCGAGTTGAATGAAGCATTTGCCGCGCAGAGCCTGGCCGTGATTCGCGATC
>CAZDYN010000287.1:0-3196 GCA_964509635.1 uncultured Nitrosomonas sp.
AATGTAAAGTCATTTGCAAGACACTACACTAGTTTATGAAATATTAGGGTTAAATGAGTTTTTATGCTTTTGAATGTACACATGGCAAATTGGAATTGTTAACATTTTGTATGCGTAATGTCACAAATGGATTCTGAGTTTTTATGTTATTTTGAAATGAGAATGTCATAAGTTGGTAAAATGACTTGTTATAAAATGCATTTTCTGATAAAAGTATGCGGTTTTTGTACGCTACCGGAATTAACGAGGAGCCTTAAAAGATGCCACAAGAGCTACAAAGTAAGCAAGTGACTCCCTATGAACCTAAATCTGGTGAGGATTACATGAGTCCTGACCAGCTACAGCATTTTCGCAAGATACTGGAGGATATGAAGATTGAGCTGGGTCAGGATATTGATCGCGCCGTTCATACGATGCAGGATGAGGCCACGGTTTTTGCCGACCCTAATGATCGTGCCAGTCAGGAATCCGATATGACGCTTGAATTACGTAATCGTGACCGTGAGCGCAAGCTTATCAAGAAGATTGATGAGATTATTGCCAAGATCGATTCCGGCGACTATGGCTACTGTGACAGCTGTGGTGTTGAAATTGGATTAAAACGACTTGAAGCCAGACCAACCGCAACACTTTGCATTGATTGCAAAACGCTGGATGAAATGCGCGAGAGGCAAGTAGCCAAGTAGGTTATGGTGAGATCGCTTATTTGATTTGGTGAAAATAAAAAACCCTGTGCTATGACAGGGTTTTTTATTTATCTGAAAGAAACAAGGGATTCCTAGGATTCTTCTTCCGGTACAGGATCGGTGCCACCATCATCAACGGCTATAGCCTTCATACTTAAACGCAATCTTCCTTTGTCGTCGGCTTCAAGCACCTTGACGCGGACTTGCTGTCCTTCATTTAAATGATCGGACACGTTATTAACACGCTCGTTAGCGATTTGTGAAATATGCAATAAACCATCTTTCCCGGGGAGAACGCTGACAATAGCCCCGAAATCAAGCAATTTTAAAACTATGCCGTCATAGATTCTTCCAACTTCAACTTCGGCAGTAATGTCTTCAATACGTTTTTTGGCTAACTCGCCGCCTTCCGCATTGACACACGCAATAGTGACCTGGCCATCATCGGTAATATCAATGGTGGTTCCGGTTTCTTCCGTGAGTGTACGTATCACGGCGCCACCTTTGCCGATCACATCGCGAATCTTTTCTGGATTGATTTTTAGCTTGATAATACGAGGTGCGTGGACCGAGATGTCTTCCCGGGTCGATGGCAATGCCTGTTTCATGATTTGCAGAATGTGCATCCGCCCTTCATGCGCTTGTATCAGTGCTGCGTGCATGATTTCTTTGGTGATGCCTTGGATTTTGATATCCATTTGCAGCGCAGTGATGCCTTTCTCCGTACCAGCCACTTTAAAATCCATATCGCCCAGATGATCTTCGTCGCCGAGAATATCGGTCAATACGGCAAAGCGGTTTCCATCCTTAATCAAACCCATTGCGATACCCGCGACATGCGCTTTTAATGGGACGCCGGCATCCATGAGTGCGAGACAGCCGCCGCATACCGATGCCATTGAACTGGACCCATTGGATTCGGTGATTTCGGATACCACTCGTAAGGAGTAGCCGAATTCTTCAGGTGAGGGTAGAACCGCGGCGAGGGCGCGTTTTGCCAGACGGCCATGACCGATTTCACGGCGTTTGGGTGTGCCAACACGGCCTATTTCTCCTGTTGCATAAGGTGGCATGTTGTAATGCAGAATGAACCGATCGTTATAATCGCCTTGTAATGAATCAATTTTTTGCTCATCACGGGCTGTGCCCAGTGTTGCAATGGCGAGTGCTTGAGTTTCTCCGCGGGTAAACAGCGCCGAGCCGTGCGTGCGCGGCAGTACGCCATTGCGAATTGTTATGGCTCTGACGGTGCGCGTGCCACGGCCATCAATCCTGGGTTCGCCGTCCAAGATTTGGTTACGAACGATTTTTGATTCCAGTGTAAAGAAGGCTTCCTTGAAGGTTTGCAAATCGGGACCATCTTCAGTGTCAACACCAATTTCAGCCGATATGCGTTGATTGATTGCTTCAATTGCTTCCGAACGTGCCTGTTTTTGTTTTATTTTGTAAGCTTGCCGCAAATCGGCTTCCGCCAGGCTGGCGATCTTTTCTTCAAATGCAGTATCTTTGCCCGGTGGTGTCCAGTCCCATGCGGTTACACCAGCCTCATCGGCAAATTCATTAATGGCATTAATTACTATTTGCATCTGTTCATGACCATACATGACAGCGCCCAGCATGATTTCTTCAGATAGCTCCATGGCTTCTGATTCCACCATCAAAACAGCATGTTGCGTACCTGCAACAACCAGATTTAATTGTGTGTCTTTAAGCTCTGAAGTGGTTGGATTCAAAACATATTCATTATTGATATAACCGACACGGGCAGCGCCAAGGGGGCCGTCAAACGGTATTCCGGAAAGGATGAGCGCTGCGGAAGTGCCTATAATGGAAGGAATATCCGCATCCACTTCATTGTCGGCTGACATGACGGTGGCGACTATTTGTACTTCGTTATAAAAACCTTCGGGGAAGAGCGGACGAATTGGACGATCGATTAACCGGGAGGTCAGTGTTTCCTTCTCTGATGGACGGCCTTCCCGTTTAAAAAAACTACCTGGTATCCTTCCTGCAGCATAAAATCTTTCTTGATAATCAACTGTAAGTGGAAAGAAGTCCTGTCCGGGCTTTATGTTTTTTGCGCCAACTACGGTAACAAGCACTACTGTATCGTCCATTGTAACCATTACGGCGCCATGTGATTGCCTTGCTATTTCACCTGTTTCCAGCGTAAGTTGATGACGTCCGTAGGTAATACTCTTCTTAATAGGCTTCAATTAACAATCCTTTTTCCTTTTTTGATTAATTTTCCGAACTTTGAATTGTCCACACAAACTAAATTGTAATCCACTGTGTGGCAATTTGAATGGAAAGCGGCTTGCTTGGTTTGCTGTCCGTGCAATTTCGCAAAGTGTAATTATTTGCGTAAACCAAGGCGTTCAATCAATTTCTGATAAGCATCGTTATTGCGATTTTTCAGATAGTCGAGCAGTTTACGGCGACGGCCAACCATGCGTAATAAGCCACGACGGGAATGATGATCCTTGACATGTGTTTTAAAGTGCCCGATC
>CAZDYN010000288.1:0-3193 GCA_964509635.1 uncultured Nitrosomonas sp.
AGCGCAGTTTGGCGATTTCGCCAACGGCGCGCAGGTGGTGATCGATCAGTTTATCGCTTCGGGTGAAGCCAAGTGGGGACGTGTGTGCGGCTTGGTGATGATGTTGCCGCATGGCTACGAAGGACAGGGACCGGAGCACTCTTCCGCGCGGCTGGAACGTTTCCTGCAGTTATGCGCGGACTACAATATCCAGGTCTGCGTGCCGTCGACACCGGCGCAGATGTTTCATATGCTGCGGCGGCAAATGATCCGCCCGATCCGCAAACCGTTGATCATCATGAGTCCGAAAAGCATGTTGCGGCATAAGGAATCGGTTTCGAGCCTGGATGACCTGGCGCAGGGGCATTTTTATCCGGTTATTTCCGAAGTTGAGAATCTGGATCCGGAGCAGATTAAGCGGATGATTGTTTGCAGTGGAAAAATCTACTATGAACTGCTGGCTTATCGTAAGGAACAACAGATCACGGATATCGCCATTATCCGCCTGGAACAGCTTTATCCGTTCCCGCACGAGGAATTTCAAGCGGAAATCGATCACTTCGGCAATGCCAGGGAAGTAATCTGGTGCCAGGAAGAACCGGGCAATCAGGGAGCCTGGCACCGCATTCAACACTATCTGCTACGCCATATGAAACCGGATCAGGTGCTGGGTTATGCCCTGCGGGCGTCTTCAGCTTCTCCGGCAGCCGGGTATATGGCCAGACACCGGTTTACGCAGAATGAATTAATCGTGGCAGCATTCAGAGATAAAATTTAGAAAGAGGGCACCATGCGCGTTGAAGTCAAAGTTCCCGTGTTATCTGAATCCGTAGCCGAGGCTACTTTAATATCCTGGCATAAAAAGACCGGAGACCACGTTGACCGGTCGGAAAACCTGATCGATATCGAAACCGATAAGGTGGTGCTGGAATTACCTGCGCCCAGCGCCGGTGTGTTGATCGAAATTTTAAAAAAGGACGGCGCAACCGTAGTCAGCGGTGAAGTGATCGCCGTGATTGAAACCGAGGCAGCCGTAAAGCCGGATCACCAGCCGGCAACCGCCGCTGAAAAAGAAGCGGTGATTGCGACCGGAAGCAGCGCTGAAAATGCCGGCGCTGAGGAAATCGACCAAGCCATACCGATGCTGATGCCCGCTGCGCGCAAACTGGCGGAAGAAAACAATCTGAAGGCAATGGAAACCAGTGCGATCAAAGGCACCGGTCGCGGCGGACGTATCACCAAAGAAGATGTGCAGGCGTATATGGCCGGCCAATCCGCTGCAACTGCAAAAGCGGAGACGCAACCACCCGGAGCAACCGCTACGTCAACGGCGGGTGCGCGTACCGAACGCCGCGTGGCCATGTCCCGGTTGCGGCAGCGCATTGCCGAGCGGCTGGTGCAATCGCAATCCACCGCGGCGATTCTGACCACGTTCAATGAAGTCAACATGCAGGCCATCATCGATCTGCGTGCGCGCTACAAAATAGAATTCGAGAAGGAACACGGCGTCAAGCTCGGCTTCATGTCATTTTTCGTCAAAGCCGTCATTGCCGCATTAAAGAAATATCCGGTCGTCAATGCTTCGGTGGAAGGCAATGAAATTGTTTATCATGATTATTATGACATCGGTATTGCCGTCGGCAGTCCGCGCGGGCTGGTAGTGCCGGTCATCCGCGATGCCGACCGTCTGACGCTCGCGCAAATCGAGCTGCAGATCGCTGATTTTGCCAAACGCGCGCAAGACGGCAAACTGACCATTGATGAACTCAGCGGTGGCACTTTTTCAATCACCAATGGCGGCGTATTCGGCTCCATGCTGTCGACTCCCATCATCAATCCGCCGCAAAGCGCCATTTTGGGTATCCACGCAACCAAGGAACGGGCGGTGGTCGAAAACGGCCAAATCGTGATCCGCCCGATGAATTATCTGGCGTTGTCGTATGATCACCGCATCATCGACGGCCGCGAGGCGGTGCTGTCGCTAGTGGCGATGAAGGAAGCACTGGAATATCCGATGAGTCCGTTGCTGGAGAAATGAGCATATTCCTGGCGCAAGTGCTGTGCTGGCAGATATTGCGCTAAGGTGTCATAAGCAAAGTGTATGACAGCGGTTGTGTTCACCGGGAAGATTGAATGGCTGAACGCAGGCCGTTCAAGTTGACCATCATCTGATCTTTCATCCGCTCGCGGCCTATGCTGCGTTTTAAACGATTGCCCAAGCCGGTAACCTGATCGGTGGAGGTGCGGTGCGTATAAAACACGATCGAACCATCCCGGTATGGCAGGTAGCCGACGATGAGATGGCTTGAATTGTATGAGTGCCCAACAAAAAACTGACGCGTGATAATCACTGAAGCGGTACTGGAGGAAAGCAGGGCGCGGTGGCTGAGAATCGCCGCGGGACGGCCGTCCACTTCCCGGTTGAGCCAGAAAAAACGCTCCTCGGTGCGGGGCGGCAAGGGGGCCGGATAATTTAACCAGAATTGCTGTAAAGCCGGAGAAAAATGAGTCAGCAATTGACTGCCGGCCGCCGCGCTGCGCAATTCATCGGCTGGATTGGACTCGGTTTCTTCACGCGCATACGGCGCGATCCCCGCCAAACCGCGTTTGCGATATGCTTCCAACCGTTGCAGCAGTATCTGCTGGTAGTGGCGCGATACAGCCGCAATCAGATCAGCTTCACTCCAGCCGGCCGAATCCTTTTGCAATGCTGCAAAGCTTTTGATTTCCGCGGCAGACAAATTAAACCGGCCGCCTGCTGTGGCCATGAGCAAATCGCGCGCTTCATTGCTCTGCTCCGGTGTAAACATGAAATCCTTGAACGGATTGGTATCGGATTCAACGATTTGCCGATATGTCACGACATCCGGATCAATCGTCGCTAAATCCCCTTGCTTAAAGAATGCGATCAGCTTTTCCGGTGGTGCAGCCAGATAAACGCTCAACCCCACCGCCAATTCTTTTTTGCTTGCCTCGGCCACTTCAAAGGCAACGATCTCACCTTTGTTGAGGCTGTCCAGTTGGTCCTGATCGAACTTAAAGGGGGTGATGATACCGTCAACGCTGGAATAAGCTGCGCCGGACCCCACCAATAGCATCGATAGCAATAATGCCGGTAAAAAATTGACCTGTTTCATAAAAGTAAAAGCCCGCTGATTTATTCTCATCGATTTCTGCTTTGTTTATCGAAACTTGCCTCAGTGGATTATTCGAG
>CAZDYN010000289.1:0-3191 GCA_964509635.1 uncultured Nitrosomonas sp.
GTACACCAACGGCCTGATCAACTATTTCAAGGCCAATCAGTAAAGGGTCCTTATGCCAGCATCGCAGGCACTTCGTATTCTGTTCATCACCTCCGAAGTGTATCCGTTGTGCAAAACGGGGGGCCTGGGTGATGTCAGCGCGGCGCTCCCTGCCGCATTGCGCGCGCTGCAAACCGACGTACGGCTTCTGCTGCCGGGCTATCCGCAGGTTCTGGCCGGTGTTAAATACAAATCCAGAATCGCCGGATTCACGGCATTGCCGCAATTTCCGCCCGCTTCATTGCTCTCGGCACGGTTATCGTTGGGTAAAGGCGAGAACATCCCGGTGTTTGTGATCGACTGTCCGGGCCTCTATTCCCGCGCAGGCGGGCCATACATGGATGAGCTCGGGCGTGACTGGCCGGATAATGCGCTGCGCTTCGGCTTGCTGTCAAAAATCGGCGCCATTCTGGCCAGCGATGCCAGTCCGATTGCCTGGCGTCCGCATATTGCACATTGCAACGACTGGCAAAGCGGCCTCACCCCCGCGTTCCTGCATTTTCACCCAGGGGAAAAAGCCGCCACGGTGATGACGATACATAACCTTGCCTTCCAGGGCATCTTTCCGCCCGGAAGCGTCGTGCAATTGGGATTGCCGCCGGGCAGCTTCGATATCAACGGTGTGGAATATTACGGCAATCTGTCGTTTCTCAAAGCGGGGCTTTATTATGCGGATCATATCACCACGGTCAGTCCCAATTACGCGGAGGAAATTCAGACGGAACCGCTGGGATTCGGCCTGCAAGGATTACTGGCCGCGCGCCGCCGTCATCTCAGCGGTATCATCAATGGCATAGCCGCCAGTGAATGGGACCCGGCGGCTGACCCGTATCTGGTAAAAAATTACGACAGCAAAAAACTATCCGGCAAAACCGCTAATAAAAACGCTTTGCAACAGCAGATGGGGTTAACCGTTGACGCGGATATTCCGCTGTTCGGCATGGTCAGCCGCCTGAATCATCAGAAAGGCACGGATCTGTTGATACAGATAGCACCGCAACTGGCCGGAATACCCGTTCAACTGGCGCTGCTCGGCAGCGGCGATGCGGAACTGGAACACAGACTCTCAATGCTGGCGCAAACCCATCCCGGCACGATCGCGGTGCGTATCGGTTTTAACGAAGCCTTGTCTCACCTGATTGAGGGCGGCGCGGATTGTTTCCTGATGCCGTCACGGTTTGAGCCGTGCGGCCTGAACCAGATGTATAGCCAGCGTTATGGCACGCCCCCCGTGGTTCACGCCACCGGCGGTCTGGCCGATACCGTGATCGACTGCACAGCGGAAACATTGGCAAACGGAAGCGCCAGCGGCTTCTTATTCACCCCGATGACCGCTGACAACCTGCTGGGTGCAATACAACGCGCGGTGCTCACTTATCATAATAAAAAAGCCTGGCAACGCTTACAGAAAAACGGCATGAGCAAGGATTTTAGCTGGCACGCCAGTGCAGCGGCTTACCGGGAAATTTACCGCTCGCTGCTGCCTTGATGGATGCGGCTAAACAACCACGTGCTTAAGCCGGTGATTGTCCAGCCGTGCATTTGAACAGTGGTTTTTTGTGAAAATTGCATAAGGCAAGCGGGTCTTGCTTAAACTCTTCCCGCTACTTTTTCTGCTCCTCGGTTTTCTTCTCTTCCTTTGTAATAGGATTCTGAACGCCATAACCAGCTTCCTTGGCCTTGTAGCCGCCGTAGGCACCGGCTCCCCCCGCCGCAAGAAGCCAGCATCCCGACAGTGCCGGAATGATGAGTAGAATTGCCATGCAGTACAGTAACTTTGCTTTCATCTCAGTCTCCCAAAAAGTTGATCAAGATCCTCACATCGTCATAATTTTCCCATACGGATCAGACAGGCGAACAGGCATTATGCCTGTTCCCTTTAGACTATATTATTAAAATACTTGAGCGGCAAGGAGAAATGAATAAGGCGTCATGCAACAGCCTACCGTTCATACGCCAGCACAGGCGCCAGCCATCGCTCGGCTTCTTCCAGCGGCCAGCCTTTCCGCCTGGCATAATCCTCCACCTGGTCTCTACCGATTTTACCCACGGCAAAGAAGGTCGATTCCGGATGCGCGAAATAGAAACCGGATACCGCAGCGGTCGGCACCATGGCGAAGGATTCCGTGATAATGATGCCGGCATTCTCAGAAGCATTCAAGACGGCGAACAGCGGGCCTTTTTCGGTATGATCCGGACATGCGGGATAGCCCGGCGCAGGACGGATGCCGCGGTATTCCTCCTTGATCAATTGCTCGTTGGTGAGCGTTTCATCCCTGGCATAGCCCCATAATTCACGGCGCACCCGTGCGTGCATGTGCTCGGCAAAAGCTTCCGCCAGACGATCCGCCAGCGCTTTGAGTATGATCGCGCTGTAGTCATCGTGCGCTTCCTCAAACGCCTTGATCCGTTCATCAATGCCGAAACCGGCGCCGACGGCAAACAAGCCGATGGTATCCTGGATGCCGGTTTCCTTCGGTGCGATAAAATCCGTCAGGCAGCGGTTGGGTTTTCCTGCCGGTTTCTGGTCCTGCTGACGCAGGCAATGGTAGACCATGGCGATTTTGCTGCGCGATTGATCGGTATAGATCTCGATATCGTCACCGACCGAATTGGCCGGGAACAGACCGATCACCGCATTGGCGCTCAACCATTTCTGCTCGACAATTTTCTTCAGCATTGTCTGCGCATCGCGAAATAACTGGCTTGCCGTTTCGCCCACCACTTCATCCTGCAGGATATCGGGATAACGCCCGGCGAGTTCCCAAGCCTGGAAAAACGGCGTCCAGTCGATGTACGGGACGATCTTTTCCAGCGGATAATTATTCAGCGTGCGGATACCGATCAGCTCCGGCTGATACGGCTGATAATTGTCCCAGTCGGTTTTATACGCATTAGCGCGCGCTTCGGCGATGGTCAGCAGTTTCGCCGGCCCTTTCTTGTTTTTGTGCTGAGCGCGCACTTTTTCGTATTCATCCTTAATTTCCTGCACGTAATTTGCCCGCAAATCCTGCGACAGCAAATTACTGCACACCCCCACCGCGCGGCTGGCATCCGGCACCCATACGGTTGTACCCTCATAATGCGGCGCGATTTTGACTGCGGTGTGCACCCGCGATGTGGTTGCGCCGCCGATCAGCAGCGGGATGGTA
>CAZDYN010000290.1:0-1065 GCA_964509635.1 uncultured Nitrosomonas sp.
CAATAATCAATTGACGTCCTTCGACCAGTTGGTGTACATCAAAACCTTGACCTATTCTCATGGTTGTCACGGAGTATTCCTTTTTTGTATTATCAATTCTGCTAAAGCCAAGTCTTGTGGATAGGTTACTTTGAAATTGTATGCATCGCTTGGCACAAGTTTGGGGTAAAGTCCCAGCGCTTCAACCGCGCTGGCGTCGTCTGTTACATTAATATGGATAGCATTTTGCAATGCCCGCGTGAGTAGATCGCAGCGAAACATTTGCGGTGTCTGCGCTTGCCATAAGTTTTCTCGGGATTCGGTATGTGCGACGCGGCCTTCAACATTACTGCGTTTTAATGTGTCAGCGACAGGCACTGCCAGTAATCCTCCCACTTCATCTCTGTTTAATTCATTGATTAATCTGTTAAGCTGGTCTGCTGTCAAGCAGGGGCGGGCGGCGTCATGCACCAATATCCAGTCTTGATTGTCTATCAGGTTATTTTGCTTGGCTACAGTAAGACCATTGAGTACGCTATCTGCGCGAGTTGAACCGCCGCAGTTGAATATAACTAACTTTTTTTCAAATGCTGACCAATCATATTTGGTCCAATCAGTATCAGTAGGTGCAAGTACAACAAATACACCAGAAATGATCCGATTTTCACATAACGTATTTATCGCATGATAAATCATGGGCTTGTTATTTAATGACAAATATTGTTTGGGAAGCTCATTGCCCATGCGCGAGCCGGAACCTGCTGCCGGAATTAATGCAAAAAACTTTGACATTGTTAAGTCGATGAAAGGTTGGATTAGGTTGAATTAAGAAAATTGATCAGTATAAAAAATGTGCGCCCATCCGACAGTGTTAAGATCTGTTGATATTTTACATGGGTAACCGCAGATATCCACGAGCCATGGCGATCATACTTTCGTAGTTACCGTATCGTGTTCCCTGACCGATACTGCTTTAGCCGCGCAAAAGCGTTCTCACCCGATACCGGTAGCTATGCAAGTACCAACTCATATCTGCGTTATCCTTCACTGAGTTGCGCTTATCTGGTATTACGCTCCAGAGGATCT
>CAZDYN010000290.1:1165-3183 GCA_964509635.1 uncultured Nitrosomonas sp.
AGTAAATCATTATAATTTCTTTTACTTATTTACTGTTTGAAATTGTTGATTCGTTTATCTGGTTGTTTGAGCATAAGATGATAGAGTGGGCTCCTCCGGCTAAATGGCCTCGCAATATGCCAGACTGGAGATTTAAACAAACAGTCGAAGAAGTAGGCGGGATCAAATGAATATTGCTCGGACGGGGATAGATCTGGCAAAACAAATATTCAGATTCATGGAGTGAATTGTGAGGGTGAGGAAATAGCGGGAATTGGAGGATGGGGCGCTGTATTGAAACTTCTGAGTCAGCCAAAGTAAGATTTTGCAAAAAAACCAGGAGCATACTTTACACATGAGCTCTCGCAAGAGTAAAACATCGAATCAGTGTCGCTTCCGGGTGAAAATGGCAAGCCGCATCACTGCTGAGGCTGTTTGCAGATCGCGAAGCGAGACTCGCTGCGCTAATTGTGCACAAATCAGTATTATAAATTGCACCCGTCCAGTGGTTGAGCGTCTGTACCCGGCGATGACTTTCGTAACGTTCGGTAACTCCATTAAAACGGTTACAAGGATGTGCCTGAGCAGCTGATGAATTACAGTGTTAATATGTTTCATGCTTGAGTCTGTGGATTGAAAAATTGTTATTCAAGAACTTCAATTTTACCTGATCTCCAGGATCACTCAGACTTCATCAATCAAAAGCTTGGAGCTAACCGGGTAGTTGTGGATCGGCATATTAAATTTTAGGTGGAACTTATGGAAGCTGAACAAATCAATGCAATTTCTAATCATCTCCAGGATCTGGGCAATCGAGCCAACGAATTACGGAGGTTTCTTTGACTTCGATGCTAAGCAAACTCGGCTGATTGAATTAACACGTTTGCTTGAGGACCCTGCAATTTGGAACGACAGTAAACGTACTCAAGATATAGGACGCGAGAAAAAATTACTGGAAGATATCGTTGTTACATTGGAATCAGTGGAGCAGCGATTGCATGACGCGCAGGAGTTATTTCAAATTGCGAAGGATGAGGCGGATGAAGCCACGTTAGAAAGTATAGCAACTGATGTCAGTGATGTAGAAGAAGAAATAGCAAACCTGGAATTTCGTCGTATGTTTTCTGGTCCGATGGATCCTAATAATTGTTTTGTAGATATTCAATCAGGTTCAGGAGGAACGGAGGCACAAGATTGGGCTGCCATGCTTGAGCGAATGTATTTGCGTTACTGCGAGAGACAGGCGCTGGGGGTTGAAATTTTAGAAGAGTCATTAGGCGATATCGCTGGTATTAAGAGTGCAACGTTAAAAGTAACGGGTGAATATGCTTATGGGCACTTGCGTACAGAAACGGGTGTGCATCGTTTAGTCAGGAAATCACCTTTTGATTCAGGAAATCGGCGTCATACTTCATTTGCGAGTGTTTTTGTTTATCCGGAAGTGGATGATTCCATAGAAATTGAGATAAACCCGGCGGATTTAAGAATAGATACTTTCCGCGCGTCGGGTGCGGGCGGGCAGCATATTAATAAAACAGATTCCGCAATTCGGATTACACACAATCCGACAGGAATCGTGGTGCAATGTCAAAGCGGCCGTTCACAACATCGCAATAAAGCGGATGCTCTAGCAATGCTGAAATCAAGATTGTATGAAGCGGAGTTGCGTAAACGAAATGAAGAAAAGCAAGCAATGGAAGAGACGAAAACAGATATTGGTTGGGGACATCAAATACGATCTTATGTATTAGACCAATCGCGTATCAAAGATTTGCGAACAAATATAGAAATTGGAAATACACAAAGTGTTTTGGATGGAGAGTTGAGCTGTTTCATTGAGGCAAGTCTCAAACAAGGAGTTAAATAAAATATCAAGTTACGAAAGTTGAGTGGCTGTATCGAAGTATTTAACTTTGTATTAAAAGGAGCTTTTGAGATATTTTGATTTGCTGGAAAGAATAAATACAAAAAAGTCTTGACCGGATGGATAGTGCCTGTATAATTCCGTTTCTCTGCTGCTTGGCAGTGTTTTACAAGTA